>CALLXA010000056.1 GCA_938015795.1 uncultured bacterium
GTTTTGGTTGGGAACAATACCATCGATGCTTTGACAGATAGTGCAGCACTTTTGGCAATGGGAGGAGATTTAACAATTACAGGAGATGCTGCCACCTTATCAATTACCGCCTTTGCTAGTAATCAACCTGCAATTTCAATTGGAGCTGGAGGAAGATTGACAATTGGAGCAGAAGGAACTGTAATTACTGTTACAGTAACAGAAGGAATCTTAAATAACTGTGAAGATACATATATTGTAGATGGAAATACTTTTAACTCACCTGATTCCGGAGGCCCTATGGAACCACCTGCAGGAGATCCTTTACAAATATCTATCGATGGGGCATTAGTTATAGATGAAACTGCAGATCCTCAAGTTACATCAGCTAGTGGTACAGGATGGAGTATTGAGCAAGGATTTATGGGTATTTATCAGTTAGTTGTTGATGGTGGGACTACACTACCTTATATCACAGGAATAGGGGATGGTGCTCTTTCAATAAGTTCTATAGATGGAAGCTTCTCAATTGCAGAAAATGAAGATAGAAGATCAATCAATATGAATGGAAATGTAATGATTTTTTTAAGTAACGAAAGTGGTGATATAAATCTTGTCGGCGGAATATATACAGAAGGAGAAGTTTCTGTTCGTGATAGTGATATGATATCTATCGGGAGCTCTGATGTTGTAAGTATAACAGGTATTAGTGCAAGTGCTTTATACGTAGGTTCAAGTAACTTCTCTATATATACCTCAGGTACAGCTTTACAATATTTCAATGAGACTCCTTTAGAAGGAGAGGGGATGATTGTAGAATCAGGGGCAGGACATTCATTAATAGTGGAGAGCGATATAGCAACAGATAATGTTTTAGATGTAATAGTTTCTGGAGGTGGAACAATAGATTTATCATATATTTCCGGTTTAGGTTCATTTACGCCTAAAGCATCACATTGGCCATGGATAGATATGACGGGAACTGAAGAAGAAAATCCCTTACCTACAACAGTAACATGCGAAGAAGGAACTGATGCTACAAATAAATATGTTATGACCTCAACAGAACGGAATTTCTTACTTGAATCAACAGCAGGCACACTGTATCAACTTGGATGGAATATACCAGATGCTGAGGACTCTATTGTGACAAATGGGACAGTAAGAGTAATTGCTGCAAATGGTTTTAGATTTACTTCTGGCGATTTTACCGATTACTCAATAGAGGCAGGTAGTACAGTTACAATTGAATTATTACCTGATTATGGATATCAATATGTATCTGGTGGGCTAAACGGTAATCAAACAATTCCAGATGATGGTAAAGCATCATACACATTTACAATGCCTGATAATCACTTACACTTAAGTGCAATATTTGAAAGAACTTCAGACATAATTAGTCTTGATACTGAAAAAATAGCGGCAGCTAATATAGCAGTGCCTTCTACAGAAATTAATGGAAATGCAGAACTCCTCATAGGAGATGCTACAGATATTGACGAAGCATCTTTTGAATCGCAGGCCGGTGATTTTGAGATTGATACATATCTAGACCTATCATTAAACGAAGTTATATATAAAGGAACTACAGAAGATGTATGGAGAACAAATATTACTGAATTAAATGAAAGTACTACTGTAACATTAACACTTTCTGATGATCTTAAAGGGCATGCAGAATATATGGTACTTAGAGAGCATGAAGGGGTTATAGAAGAGATAGAGGGTGTATATGATGCTAATACAGGCACCCTAACATTTGATACTGATGCGTATTCAACATATGCATTAGCATATAATGATCCTATCAACCCTGCTACCTATGACAATATAGTATGGAGTTTTGTAATAGGGATAATTAGTATGTCAGGATTGTTTGTTGTTAGTAGATATAAAAAGGAATTTTATAAGGGTTCAAAATAATTGAGATTGTTAAACAGATTGTAAAGAAGGGTTTTTAGGGATAGTTTTTTGTTGTCAGTAAATATAAGCATTCTACCTTCGAACCAAGAGGTTTAAAAAACATCTCTTTTTAGACCCTTTTCATACACCAGGCCTTACTTTTGAGAACTTCGCTTTTTAAGGCCAAAATAACTCAATCCCCATAAGGGTTTTGAAAGATAGTGGACGGGTCTTGTTGGAACATGTTGAAAATGGCGGGACATACGGGTCTGGAACCCATCTTTCCAGCTAGATGATATCAGAAATGAGACAAAAGAGACACCTAAAAAAGAAGATTAAAATGTCTTATTCTAGCCGTAGGATCCCATAAGAGTCTCCACCATTCCACCACATAAGCCAAATTTCGCAAAAGTATTTCTCATAGAAATGATCTGGTCTAAAAGGTTGATATTCTGCTTGCAAACCTCATTCTCATCAAATGATTTAGAAGCTTAAGAAGGGGAAAAATTATAAAACAAAAAGTGGTGCCACTCTGCATTCCAGCAGTGGGTACACCACTATTGCTATCATCTTAACAAATCCCTTTATCTATGCAAACCCGTGCCAATATCTAATAGCTTACACAACACTTCCCATCCTTTATAGTTCCCTGACTAGACATCTGACAGAACAGCTGGTAGCTAGCAGAACCTTTGGCATAACAACTCTCTGAGCTACTACCTGTAGAAGATGAACCACTTGAGGAGGAATAGTTATCATCATCATCCTCCTCTTGCATCTCTTCCCACTTTCTATTCTCTTCTGCTTTCATTTCTTCAACCTTTGAAACTGTCTTTGCATATACATCCTCTGTATGGTCATATACAAAGGCTTTCAATGTATCTGTAGTAAAACTACTGAAATTACCAAATCCATATTTTTCTGACCAAGCTTTTTGATTAGTAAGAAAATCTGCTCTTCCCACCAAATCCAAAGTATCAGTTACCAAAGAAATAGCTTCTGTTTGAAAGGTTGTAAGAGAAAGAAAACCATAGTATATGTTTGTATTATCATTGCTATCCATTGATTCTAGTATCTCTGTACTTCCGGTTTTTCTAATATTCCCAGAACCCTCATAGAGGAAGAATCCACCAGCATAGTTGCCCTCATCAAGATCATACTGAGGGAAAGATCCCTCTGTAAATCCCATTTCGGCATAGAGTTCTGTTCCGGTAGCTGTAAATATACGGGAAAGAAGTGGAAGTTCAACTGTAAATATATGGCTATCTTCTTGAGGAGATATTCTGTAATATGCAAGGCTATTCATCTGAACTATCCTTGTTTCTTTCTCATATATATTCACCTGTATAGTGGGGAAACTATTTGAGCTTAGTGATATGACAGAGTTGTCTGGTAATACAAGATATGCTGTTAGTGTATCTTGTGTTTCTGTTGGGTCTACAGTGTGTGACAGGGTTAAAATACAATGATTTTTTACTTCTATTGGGGTAGATCCTAAAACATATGTACTTTCTTCTGTCTCTTTGTCCTCATATTCACATTTCTCTGTTAAATCTATTGTGTATGGTTCTGTTCCCCATGGATTGTCTGCTATCTCTCCATATACAAGTATCTTTGGATCTGTTTCTGTTGAATATGCTTTTTGCCATGAACTAGACTCTGCTTTCCCAGATTCGTCTGCATATCCTTCTCCTGTATTTTCTTGAATATTGGTTTGTTGAGTATTACTTCCGTCTTTAGGATTTTTAAATATGATATACGCAATTCCTGATGCAAGGATTAAGAAAAGAGCGCTGGAGATTAAGATAATTTGCTTTCTTGTAAAATGTAATTTTGGAATAGTTAGCTTCTTCATGGTCAAATTATTAAAAATTAATTTTCTTTATGGATTTACCCAATCATTAAAACCGCTAGGTAAACATTTCTTAGGAATTGCTCCCTCTCCTGTTCCAGTACAAACCAATCCTCCAGAACTTGTACAATATTTATCCTTGTTTTTAACAATTTTGTACTGACATTGCACATATCCAGGTTTCCCTTTATTCATGGTTCCTGCACTTTCTACATAGCAAGAAAGAATTTTAATATCATCCATCATACTACAATCTCCTGATGTTGAGCCACTGCTAGATGTCTTTGTGCTAGGACATATTCCTGAATTATGGTAGGTGTCACAATATGTTTTTTGTTCTGTAGCTTCGTCACTATTCGCATAATCTTTTTCAACAATTGGCTTAAGATATTCAGTGATATAGTCTAGAACACTGCTGAAATCAAATTCTCCAGTTGCAAATTTAGGATCTGATACAAGGGATATATATTTAGATTTAGCGAGAAGCTTGTCGTATAGGTCAAAGAAATATTTTCTTGGGAATTCGTAGTCAGATGGTACATCTCCTGTTCCCATATCAATTTCATCTGCTGTAACAGGACAATCGTCATCTGTAGGGTAGCAGCATTCTTGATCTTCAGGAATACATTTGTTTGCACAGAACTTATACCCATCTTCACAGTCATAACTCCCTTTATCAAACAGAGAGAAGCTACTAGCATTAGGATCATTGTAACAACAGTATTGGGAACTATCTCCTGAGAAAAGTTTAGCTTTACATGTGCCAGTAGGATTCTCCTGACATTGGAGGGGTGATAGGCAGTAGCTGTTTGAATCACAACATATACCGTTGGCTGGAATACAACTATTACCACATGCCTTTAGTGCTGGTGGGCAAGCTAAAACATTGAAATATGGTAATTGGGCATATTGTCCTTGTGTAATCGTGGTATTGTAAACTTTTACACTTCCTTTGATAACAGTAGTAACGACACCATCAGTCTCATCACTAGATGTGTAGAACTCTGTCCCAGTGGCTTCTGCAGTGTTATCTCCAATCTCAACAACATATTTTTTATTAAAGTTTGGTGCTAGGCTATGCCATAGTATTGATTCTTGATTGGTTACACTTTGTATTATGGTAATTTGCTCATCTGTTGAGATGATTTGGAATGTGAGGTCTTTGGTATCAGACAGGCCTGTTTTTTTCTGCTGAATTGAAGCTGCAATGAGTGTCCCTCCAGGGAGTATTACATTGCAATATGTACTATCTTTAATTTTTATTAGGCATCTGTTTTCTAGGATGACTGAATCTCCTTCAAAATTATGCCATTTTCCATCACCACATTTGTATTGTGTTTTGTAACATTCTCCACTTGTACTGTCTCCATATGCTGTTACCTTATTTCTGAAAAAATAATTATCACCATCATATCCATCCCCTGGTACTAGACCTGAGACTATTTTGGTTAATACAAATTTAGGCTCTGTATTTTCTTCATCAAATTGTACCCAGAGGGGTTGTCGTAGTGTGTTTTGAATATAGGTTCGGTTAATTAGAGATATTGAATATATGATGCCTACAATCGCTGCTACCACAAAGCAAGCAGAGAGTATGTGGTTACCGGTAATCTTTATTTTAGGAACTTTCATAGGAGAGAGTATGCAAAGTTATTAATCAATGTAACATTAGTAATTTGTGAAGTCAAAGGG
>CALLXA010000057.1 GCA_938015795.1 uncultured bacterium
AACAGCTTACTTTTAAACAATACCTTCAGCTTCTAATTTTTGCAAGTCTATATAAAAATCATACAATATCTGACCCAAAACCAAAATAGGTACAGCTACAAGAGCACCCCATACACCAAACAATATTAAAAATATTATCGCTCCTAACATAACTACAACAGGTCTAATACCAACAGCATTTCCCATTACCTTTGGAATTAACAAATTGTTTTCAATTTGTTGATAGATAACAAAAACAATCAATACAATGATAGCTTTGATAGGGCCTAACACAACAAAAGCAATTAAAGCTGCTGGTATTGCAGCCAATGTTGGACCTATACTTGGAACTGAATCAAATAGTGCAATAATTACTCCCAAAGGCAATGCAAATGGAACACCCATTATTGCTAAGAAAACTCCCAAAACTAGACCTGCAATACTACTTATGGTAGCTTGTCCCAACATCCAACTTCCAAGTTTATTTTCGGTATCCAAAACCAATTTTTTTACTCTAGATCTTTTTTCATCAGAAGGAATATTTACCAACAAAATGTCTAAAAGAGAATCATGTTCCCACAAAAGATATATTGAGAAAACAATAGCTGTAACCAACATCGTTATACTTCCAAAAGCTCCAGAAAGTACACCTGCAATATTTTTAAAATTGTTTGTTGTCGTTATCTCTTTCAAGAAATTTGCTATCATTTCTGTAATCCATTGAGTATTAATGCTAAAACTACCGATCTTAATATTTTTAATTAAATTTGCAATATCCTCTGCCCACTTTGGTAAAGTATTAACTAAACCTCCAAATTGATCTACAAACGGTATTAAAACAGCAGATGCTAAACCTAGCATCAAAACAATAACAAATGTATATGCCAAAGTTAAAGCCCAACCTTTTGAGATATTTTTCCTTATCAACCAATATACGACAGGTTTAGCTGCAGACATAATTACAAAGGATACAAAAACAAAAAGAGCTATAGATATTAATTGTTTTCCAAAAAATACCATAGCTAATATCAAAACAATGAAAAGCATTGTATTCAAACCTAAATCAATTTCAACTATTTTTTTGTTCTGATCTCTTCTATCTGTATTACTTTGCAATATTTCAATTACTTCACTTTTTTTCTCATCCATTTTCATATCCTTATCTTTTACTGAAAATATTTTAGACATATTCTTTCACATAAAAATTATCTATCATTATTATACCTTTTTTGTAAATTTCTATCACCTAAAAGTATTATAGAACCCATGAAAGTAGTTAGAGGTACTATTAATACAAGCCCTATACTTGCAACTAAGGTTCTTACTATTTCTTCAGATATGTAATCCAAATTTATCAAACTGATAATCCCTGGATTATTTATCGAAAGAATAACTACCAAACTCAAACTCGATCCAGCATAGGCGATAAACAGAGTATTAACCATTGATGCTATATGATCTTTACCAATATTCATACTTTTTCTAAATAGATCTACACTATTGATATTCTTGTTAGTAGAGATAAGTTCTTGCATAGATGCTACCTGACCAATTGTTACATCATCTAAGACACCTACAACTCCCAATACAATACTGAATAGCAATATATCAAACAGCTTTATATTTCCAGATAGTTGTTCATAAAGCATATTTGAGTTTTCTTCTCCAACGCCATTTAAATGTAAAGCTTTAAGTACAATATACCCCAATATGAATACAAATATCACACCAATAAACATAGAGAGTAGGGCTATGCTTGTTTTTTTGTTAAAACCATGAGAGAGGTAAGAAGATAGTAATATCACAAAGACACTTACACTCGCCACAAAAAATATACTCATACCATTAACGATCATAGGTATTGTAAATGCATATATGACAAGGATAGTTAAGATCAATCCCAACGTTGCTCCCAATCCTTTTTTTCCATTTACTAAAAATATTGTAAATATGAAAAACAGAAACAAGAAGACAATCTCACTCTCTCTTGAATACCCCTCTATATTCCAAGAGTAATTACCCTCAACATCTTTAGAATATGAGGCATATATTTTAGATCCATCAGAAAATACAGCTTCCTCATTATTAAATATAGATACTTTTGTCTGAACCTTTTTCTCACCAAATTCTTCATCTAGTATCTGTATTTCATAGATAACACATTGGTAATCCTCTAATAAAAGATCATCTCCACATTCAACAATTTCATGAGATAAAACCTTCGCTTTGTATGTATCTTCTTCAATCGCAAAGACTTTTAAAGGTAATAATAAGAAAAGTAAAAGAAATAATATAATTTTGATTTTCTTCATACTAATGATAGTAACATTGATAAAGAACAATTTCAAAAAGACCCCTGTTGAAAGGGGTCTTTAAGAAAATCTAATTAAGATTTTTAAGCGTTTTGTTTTTTGGAAACATAAACACCACTAGCAATAAATCCAAAGATTGATAGTAATCCGAAGATCATCATCAAACGATTTCCTAACAACATGTCCTGTGCTTCAGATAGACTACCAGCAGCTACAGGTAGATCAGATCCATCTACTACAGCATCTCCATTAACACTACCACCAACTGTATATGTAACTTTTACTTTTTCATCAACTTTTGCAATATTACCTGCAGTATCTTTAATCTCTAGATTAAATACATTAGGACCTTCTTCTAATCCAATTTTAGCGATTTTAAAATCACCATTCTCGTCTGTAGAACTAGTATAGCTATCTACACCTCTTTTCAAGAAAACCTCCGCATATGGTTCACTTTTTCCAACTATCGTAAATGTTTCAGTACCAACTTCTCCTTTGTAATCAACACTTACAAGTTCAGGTGCGGTCCAATCAACTTCGATTAACTCACTGGATGATTGAGCACTCATAACTCTTTTTGGAAAACCTTTCACACCAGCTACAGAGAAAGCATATTTACCTTCTGATTCAACTCCATATGTATATTCAAAAGATCCATCTTTTGACACCTTTATTAAATCAACTTCATTACCATCAACATATACATATACTTGATCGTAATCATCTGCATTACCTTTCAATACAATTTCTTTACTGTTAGTTAAACTTTTTTCACTAAGAATAGATGGTGACTCTAAAGATCCATCAAATTCTGGATTTTCCCTATATTTAATATATGAGAAAATACCAAGACCTACTAATACAACTCCTAAAACTATGAATATTGTACCTACGACTCTAGATACTTGCTCTTGATCTTGTGGCTTCTTAACTTCTACTTTAGAAACCATATTATCTTCTTTTTTAGAAGTAAATTCTTGTGGTGCAGTTTGTTGAGAAGATTTAGACATTTTCTTTGCCATCTAAACCCATATTAAAATTTATATACTTATCTCCTTTAGGATAATACAAAGATTAATCTAATGCAAATATTTTCAAACATTTGTATAATAGCTGAACAATATGAAAAAAATATCCAAATCAATAATAACACTCTTAATAATACTATCTATTCTTTCACCCGCGATATATTTTTTAATATATCCACAATATTCTGATCTCAAAATTAAATTTGAACAAATAAATATTGAAAGAATTTCAAAAGATATTACACTTGGATTTCTCACAACAATATCTCCCTACAAAACAAGCTATGAGAAAGTTCTAGGAGCACAAACAATAGAGGAATCATTACAAAAAGAAAATATTGTTTTAGAAAAGAAGATTCTTGAAGAACTTAATATGGAGATAATAATAAAAAGTTTGAATATTAAGGGAAATATTTTTCAAGGTAAAGATTCACAAACCATGAATTTAGGTTTTTGGCACTATCCAATATCACAATATCCAGGAGAAAAAGGTAATTCTGTAATAATAGGGCATAGATTTCAAAACATACCACCAAAGACTGATACTTTTTACAATTTAGATAAGGTCAAAATAGGTGATGAAATAATTGTTCAACATAAAGAAGGGGAATACAAATACATCGTAATAGATTCACAGGTAATAGATCCTAATGATCTATCTGTTCTTGGTAAAACAGATGATTACAGATTAACCTTAATAACTTGTACTCCGTTATGGACATCTGAAAAAAGGCTTGTCATTACTGCTAAACTAGACAAATTATACAAAAAAGTATAGAATTCTTTTACATATTTCAAATTAAAAAAACATTTCCATGAATCAAACATATGAGAGAAAAGATATAGATAAAAGCACGATTGAATTTAAGATTACTATCCCTTCAGACAATTTTGAGAAATCCTACAAAGCTATCTTAAAAGATCAGTTGAAAGATACAGAGATGAAAGGTTTTAGAAAAGGCAAACTTCCAGAAGACATTATTGGTCAACCTGTTAAACAGAGCATTAGATTTGAAACATTCGACAAATTAGCACCATTCTACATTCAAACTGCTTTAACAAAAGAAAATGTCACACCTATTGCTCCTCCTGAGTACAAAGATCTTCCTAAATTAGATATGGGTAAAGATATTGAATTTACAATCAATATCACAGTTATGCCTGAATTTAAGTTGGGAAATCTTAAGAAGATTAAGATAAAGAAAGAGAGTTTGAAAATAGAAGACAAAGAGTTAGAAGATACACTAAGTGAGTTAAAGAAATCACAAAAGACAGAGGTCAAAGAGATTAATGATGATTGGACAAAAGAAGTTACAAAGATATTGGGTTTGAAAGATATTAATTCTTTAGAGGATTTTAAAAATTACATTAAAAACGCATTACTAGAGCAGAAAGAGCATATGATAATGCACAGGAATCAGGAAGACGCTTTAAAGCAAGCGATTGTACCTTCTAATATTGTTATTCCTGAAGCTGCAATTAAATATGAAGCTCAAGAGAGAGAAAGATCTTTTAACAATGAAATGAAACAGAGAGGTGTTAAGGTTGAAGATTTTATAAAAGCAAATAATACAACTATAGAAGAAATGAGAAAACTTTGGGAACAGGATTCTAAAGAAGCTATTGAAGCTGATGTATTCCTATCTCTATACATGAAAGATAGAAATATAGTTGTTAGTGATGATGATGTTAAAGCTAAGATTGATAATATAAAGAAATCAGCTCCTGAGAATATGGATATGTCTGTATATGATAATCCTGATTGGGTTGCATATGTCAAGAGAGTAGAAGAGAAAGAGAAAACTTTTGAGGCTTTTACAAAAGAAATTGGTTTAGAACATAAGGATTAAATATTTAAATATATTTTAATATGTATTTAATACCAACAGTTATTGAAAAAGAAAGAGGTAATGAGAGAGCTTATGATATCTATTCTAGGTTATTAAAAGATAGGATAGTATTTGTTAGTGGTACTATTGAAACAGAGATGGCAAATACAGTTATAGCTCAATTACTTTTCTTAGAGAAAGAGAATTCTGATGAGGATATTCAAATGTTTATCAATTCTCATGGTGGAGCTATCACTGCTGGTATGGCGATTTTAGATACCATGAATTATATAAAGTGCGATATTTCAACCATTGCAGTTGGATTAGCTGCTTCAATGGGTACAATTTTGTTAACAAATGGTACCAAGGGTAAGAGGTTTGCATTACCTAATAGTAAAATTCATATTCATCAACCTTTGGGTGGAGTAGAGGGACAGGCTAGTGATATTGCTATTGAGGCAGAAGAGATTATCAAAACTAGGGAGCATTTGTATAAGTTTTTGGCAAAACAAACTGGTCAACCTTTCAAGGTTATTGAAAAAGATTCTGATAGGGATAAGTATTTTACTGCTGATGAAGCTTTGAAATATGGTTTAATAGATAAGGTTCTTAAAAAGAGATAGATTTACTTAGTATATGTACAAGCTAATAGGTAATATTCATCACCTTCTTCTCCCCAAAAATGTTCTCCTTCTGGATTTATTCTTTCTATATATAATTGATCTTCATCATTAACAATATCCCAAAAGGCTTCTCTATTAGGTTTGGATACATATTGAGGATATTCTCTTGATAAATATACTTGCATAATCCATGTGTTTGGATTTCTAATACTTTTTACTAATTCATGTATATCAAGGATGTTTGATAATTCTGGTTGTTTATCTTTTATATTGTTTACACAGTCTCTTTTTTCTTCTGCTGTTTGACAGAAATCAATTTTTAAATCAGGACAAGAAATTAATATTCTTTCCCATAGGTGTAAGAAATATAGATATGTAAAATCTTTTTTTCTCTGTGGGTCTTTTTTTAAACATGATGATATGTCTTCAAATCCTAGAACAGTGGTTTCTGTTTCAAAATTTCGAGATGTATACATATATATTTGTCTTTTCGTATTATATCACTGTTGATATAGATTAAAAAAAGGTTTAAAATACACAGTTATTTTAAGGGCGATTAGCTCAGCTGGCTAGAGCATCACATTGACATTGTGGAGGTCACAAGTTCAAGTCTTGTATCGCCCACCATTTTCTCACTTAATAGTAAAACGTATTATGTTGACAAGAAATTAAGTCTTCAATATAATCCCGATATTGTTTCTAAACTCTAGGCCCTCAATCAATGAACTACAAGAACGAGATTAGGTTTGTAATAACAAACAAATGTAATTACAATTGTATCTTCTGCCACAACGAAGGAGTCCCCAAAACTTGCGCTTTTTCAAAACAAATTACCCCAGAAGATTATGGTTATATAACAGACGTAGCTTCTAGATGTTTTGACATTGAAAAATTTGTTTTAACTGGAGGAGAGCCTTTGCTAAAAAGCGACATAATAGATATAGCAAAATCTATCAAAAAAAATGGGGCAAAGCATATCACGCTCGTTAGTAATGGATCTTTATTAAAGAAGAAAAGAAAAATACTGAATCACATTGATGAACTTCATGTATCACTTGGAACAATAAATAAAGAGGCATATCAATATAGAACAAACTCCCAAATTGATCCAGCGATAATAGAGAAAGAACTTAGAGAAATCTCTAAAGACTTCAAAAATATAAAACTTAATGTTGTTATGTTAGATTTTGAAAATGAAGATTGTGGAAATTTATTAGAATTAATAACTCTAGCAA
>CALLXA010000058.1 GCA_938015795.1 uncultured bacterium
AACAACCATTGATTCAAGTACATTCAAAATTCACTTAATTAGTAACGACACAGTTGTAGTATCAGCTACAGTTTCAGATATTCCATCTGTAACATGTAGTATAAGTACAAACGCTGTAGATCTAGGCTCACTATACCCTGGAGGTTCATATACAACAGGAAACCATACAATTTCAACAAATACATCAACAACAGCTTCTGGATACTACTGGGCTGCATATGGTAGAGGAGATAACTCTACAGATGCTGGTCTTTACAAATCAACAGTAGCAACAAAACTTCTTGCTTCAACCGGAAGTACAACTATTGATTTAACAGGTTTAAATGCAGAAGGATTTGGAATGACAGTCTCAGATCCAGATGCAGGTGGCAGTGCTGTAGTACCTACAGATTTTAGCAATGGATCAGCAGGTGTATTTGGATCATTAGACAGAGCAGTAGCTGGTGCTCAACTAATCCTATATCAGAATGGTGCTCAGTCTTCAGGTGAGTCTGCTACAATAACATATGGAGCAAGAGCTGGAGCTTCCGCTCCTGCAGGTAGCTATTCAGAAAGTGTTACCTTTGTCTGTGGTGCTTACTATTAATCGTGCAATATGAAAAATACAATTAAATATGCTGCCCAACTACTACAAAAGAATATTCAAGCACTAATCACAATAAGCATATTTAGCTTATTTGGAATCTTTGTAACTTCAAAAGCTTACGCTGCTCCACTCTCAATAGGTACAGCACCAACATCGGAATATCTCGAATTACAACCAGGACAAACTTACAATGGTGAAATCGTTGTTTGGAATCTCTCTGGAATAGAAACAAATTACAATATTCTCAAAAGAGGCTTCAGACAAATAGATAACCAACCAGGAACAGCTATAATGCTTACACCTGAAGACGATCTCAAATCACTCTACTCTGCTTCATCATGGATCACATTAGAGAAAGAAAATATCTTACTAGAACCAAATAAAAATCAAAAAATATATTATGAAATAAAAGTACCTAAAGAAGTTACCAAAGGGGAATATAATGCAATAATAGCTTTCTCATCAGAAAACAACCAAGGAGCAAATGGAACAGCAGCATTAACAACATTAAGTTCAGGTATGCCAATATTAATAAAAGTTGGTGATGATTTTGTTGAAAATGCTGAACTCCTAAAATTTAATACTGACAAAAATTTCTACGAATTCCCCAATGTAAAGTTTGAAACAATAATTAAAAACATTGGAGACACACATATAGCTCCAGCAGGAGAAATAGTATTAACAAATATTTTCAAACAAGAAGTAGCTAGAATACCTGTAAATCCTAATTCACAAAGTATATTGAGAGAAAATTCAGGAAACTATCAAATAAACTGGGATTTTGACAAATTCTTAACACCAGACAACAAAATAATACTAGGCCCTATTGATGCAAACCTAATTGTAACCTACAGAAGTTTCCAACCAGGATTTGCACCATTAACAGCAACTACATCATTCTGGATAATTCCTTGGAAATACTTAATTGGATTACTACTTTTAATAGTCTTACTAATCATTACAATAAAACAGATAAAAAAGAAAAAAGCACACACCTATACACCAATTCCTAAATAGGCTATAAATATATCGTGAGAAAACTAATAACCATAGTCCTAACAACTGCATTATCGTTATCCTTTTTCCTAAATTTTTTAACAAAAATATCAGCGAATACCTTAACACCCGCTATAAATGAAACATTTCTGGAAACAAACAAACGATCATATAATAAAGTAACAATCACAAATGAACAAAACAAAAAAATATCTGTTACACCCAAAGTATATCCCTACTCTGCCAAAGACGAATCATTAATAAATGGTGATCAATATATATTTGTGAAAACAGATCTAGAAACATTCGACATAGAACCAAATTCAAGTTTAAACATTAATTATGAAATAATCCCACCACAAAACTTAGTACCAGGAACATATTTCAATCTAATTGTTTTCGAGGAAGTTGATAACAATCCAATATTAAAACAACAAAATCCCATAAATACATCCGCTAACCTCTCACAACTAATAGTATTACACATTACCGAAGCTGGAAATATAAAAGGTATTACATCTGATTTTGCAAATATAACATTTGAAATAACAGAAAAAGGATTACCTTTTCTTAAACCAACCAAAATTAAGTATATTTTCCAAAATAAAACAAACTATGTATTAGAACCAGAAGGTGAAATACAAATATTTAATATACAAGGTAAATACCAACCACAATATATAAAAATAAATAAAGATAATTCAAAACTATATCCTAACGATAGCTTTGAAGAAGAAATAGAAATAAATAATTGGAATATAATAGATGTAATATCCGAAAGAAAAATAATTGGAAGATTCTATAACGGCTTAGATGATAATTTTGTAACTAAAGAAGTAATAACAGAAAACTACATACTATACTTAGCTGGAATAACCTTTCTGATATTTTTACTCTCTCTCTTTATAAAATCTTTATTAGATGATAACAAGAAGAAGAATTAAAAACTTTCTTGAAGTATTTTCCCTGTTGTTTTAAAACCTATCTTAGCAACATTCTCTAATTCCTTTACTCCAAATTTCTTTACAAAATACTTACCATCTTCAATTACTTCAGAAGCTCCCTTTGGAAACTTAAAAGAATATTTATCTGACATCTTACTCCACTCTTCAAGAAAAACTCCTCTAGCAAGCACAGAGGCTGTTGCAACAGCTATATCAGACTCCCCCTTATGAAACTGTTCAATCTCTGTAATTCTACCCAACTCACCTAATTCATCCAATATTCTTTCCTTTTTATTTGAAAATTGATCTATAACTACCTTTTGACATTCAATATTCTTTTTCTTCAAATCATTTAAACCCATCTCAATAACCTTTGAATGTTGTCTAGCTAAAAGAATTGAAACATTCTTGCACTCATTTATTAACATATTGTATTCATAAGGCTGAACAATAGAAACATAGTAATAAGGATATGATTTTATATGTGAATATAAATCAATAATCTTTTTATCTGCAAATTTCTTGGAATCTCCTACACCTAATCTTGTTACTTTTTCTAAAAATTCATCATTAACAAAACAAGACACTACAACTAAAGGTCCGAAATAATCACCCTTACCAACCTCATCAACACCAAGATGAGGAACAAAGTTATCTTCCAAACCACTATTATTTTTAATAGCTCCAATAACTTTTGTAAAATCTTCTCTACCTTGAAATACTAATTTACCACTTGTATACAAAATTGCTGTTGAACCAACAATACTTTTTACTTTAAATACCATATATGGATTATTAACACCCTGCTCTATCCAATCGTATGATTTTAAAGCACTTAAAGCATTTTCTGCTTCATTTTTTTCCAACTGTATGGAGAATGTATTTTGCATATTTATATTTTTTCAATTATTTGACCTTCAGAAGTATCTAATACTCTATACCCAATTTCTAAAAGTTTATCTCTTAATCTATCGGATTCTGCAAAATCTTTATTCTCTCTTGCAGTCTTTCTTAAATCTAAAATTGATTGAACTTCAGAATCTATTTCAAGATCAGTATCTTTTTTTTGTAAGATTTTCTCTATATCTAAACCAAATACCCTATCAAAATCTATAATAGTACTTAACTTGTCTTCATTCTTTTCATTAGATTTAAGTAATTCATTTACTAAAGCTAAAGCATCTGACATATTAAGGTTGTTTTCCAAAGCATACTTAAATTTCTTTACATACTCCTCTAAAACATCTCCCTTTACTAAGCCTAATGCTTTAATCTTTGACATTAAACTTTCTCTTGCATTTTTTGCACCTTGTAAAGCTTCTACTGAAAATTTTAGTTTAGTTCTGTAATTAACAGACATGAAGAAATATCGGATATCCAAAGGATCGAATCCCAAAGAAATAATTTCCGAAAGATCAGATGCATTAGCAGAGCTTTTAGATAGTTTAGTATCATCACTACCTACCAACCATTCATTATGAACCCAATACTTAACAACAGGATGACCAAAAGCACCAATATTTTGAGCCCTCTCATTTGTATGATGAACAGGAATATGATCTATACCACCTGTATGAATATCAAAATATTCACCTAGGATAGCAGTACCCATTGCAGAACACTCTATATGCCAACCAGGAAACCCATCTCCCCATGGAGAGCCCCAATGCATGATATGATTTTCATATTTACCAACTCTTTTCATCCAAAGAACAAAATCTGCAGGATTTCTCTTTTCAGGATCAACACCAACCTCTTCTCTTACCCCAATCTCTTTTTCATCTAATCTCTGGCCAGTAAATATCGTATAGTCAGGAATCTTTGTAACATCAAAATATACAGCTTGATCAGTCTCATATGTATATCCATTAGATTCAATCTTTTTAATGATCTGGATCATTTCATCAACATAATCAGTAGCTCTTGTCCAACCATGCTCATTAACTGTGTTAACATCCCAATTAGGATCAATTACCTCACCATTAGGTGAAAGAATATTTAAATTAGAAAAATCTTCTAATACTGTTTTAATATATTTATTTGCAATCCCTAAAGGATCAAGACCTTCTTTTGATGCTTGTCTTTGTAATTTATCTTCTCCAAAATCTTCATCAGCAGTCATATGACCAACATCAGTTATGTTCATAATTCTTTTAACATCATATCCTAAATACAGTAAAGCTCTATGAAATACATCCCAGTTAACATATGCCCTAAGATTACCAACATGCATTCTGTAATATACTGTAGGTCCACAACTATATATTGAAACTACACCATCTTTAATTGTCTTTATATCTACAACCTTGCGATCTAATGTTGAATATAACTTCATTGAAATAATCAATAATTTAAATATCTCTTCTACCCTCTAGGGCTCTTTTAAGTGTTAAACGATCAGCATACTCCAAATCAGCACCAGTAGGCAAACCCATTGCCAATCTTGTAATCTTAACTTTATCATCTTTAAGTAAATCTTTGAACAAATCTATTAAATAACTAGCAGTAGCTTCACCCTCCAAACTTGGATTAGTAGCAACAATAATCTCTATACATTCAGAATTCTCTAATAATTCATTAACCCTTATTTTTAACTCACGAAATCTTAATTCATCAGCACCTATTCCTTCAGCAGGAGAAATAACTCCACCTAGAACAAAATAGAAGCCATCAAAGATTCCTGAGTTCTCAAAAGCAACTACATCCAAAGGCTCTTCAACAACACATAGCTTATCTTTCTTTCTTGATTCATTATCACAAATATCACAAACATCTTTTTCAGAAACATTAAAACACTTACAGCAATTAACAACCTTTTCATCCATATCAGACAAAGCATTTGCCAACTTAGTAGCATCTTGATTCTTTGACCTTAGATAGTGATATACCATTCGAGAAGCAGATTTAGGACCTACTCCTGGTAATTTTGAAAACTCATTAATAACTTTTTCTACAGATTTTGGAAGTACAGACATATGACTAACTGAACATACTCCTCAATTGATCAATATCCATATCTTGAACCATCTCTTTCTGTAATTTCTTCTGATAGTCTTTAAATGCTTCTTTAAAACCTTTCTTTATACCCTCGGACATATCAGGTGAAAGATATTCATCATCAATCCAAACATCTTCAAGTTCTTGAGCACCATTCATAAAAATTTTAATCATTCCATTTTTAGATTCACCAGAGATTTTCTTTTCTCTAAGCTTATTCTGCATTTTTTTAGCCTCGCTTTGCATTCGAAGCAATTTACCAGGATTAATCATAAAACAAAAATACTAAATTAAAGTAATCAATTATACTACAAAATAATAATCTTAATGAAAATTACATACCATCAAAAATAGCTTCAACCTCTGCTGTTATTTTTCTTGATTGCTTAAAGTTATTACCACCATTAGATTGATTGTTTTCAGAAGATTGTTTCTTTACTTCTGGAATATTTCTTAAAACAAAATCAGGTGTAGACTTTTTCTTAGGTTTTACATTTTCATTAACCTCGCAACAAATTTTACAATTAGTACCAAAACATTTCTTAAAAGTTGTTGAAATAACTTCTCTACTCTTAGGAACCTCTATCCTATCTTTATGAAATTGAAAAGGTACTTGAATATTTAAAACCCCATTATCAAATGAAACTAATTTAGCACTACCCAAAAAAGCGTAAAGATGTCCATTAAAAGGCTTTACCTCTTTAATAAAATTGTCCCAACCTTTCTGAACACTATCCAAATTAACATCAACTATTTCTAATATAGAATCATCAGAGGTATCATCATTTGTAGAATCCTCTTCCTCATCCTCTTCTTCATGAGATTCATTCACTTTCTCTTCTTCTTTAATACTATTTTCAACAACCTCCTTAGGTATTTTGTTTTTAACATCAGTATTTACAATTTTAGGAGAATCAGATAATTTTTCTTCTGACATCATCTCTGGAATAATCATTTCTAAAACTAAAAGCTGATCATTTGCATACTTCATTTTTCCTTCAGCATCTAAGAACAGCCTAATTAAGGTCATCAAATCTCTCATACTAATATCTTTTGCAAAAGCATTTATTTCAGAAAGATTACCTCGAATTTTTTCAGTCAAAATTATTCTTAAAGTTTCCAAAACAAAAGATACAAACTGTTGTAAATTAGCACCACTAGATTCTAAATTATGCAATATATCAAGACAATTACTACCATCACCAACCAAAAGTGATTTAAGCAAACCGTAAACAACATCAATATCTGGAAGACCTAATACCTTACTTACCTCATCTTTAGTAATAACGGTTGAATCACCCTCTTTTAGTTGACCACTATACACAACATCTAGCAATGACATAGCATCACGGTAACTACCTTTTGCATTTTGAACTAAAAGAGCTAAAGCATCTTTTTTAATATCTATTTTTTCTTGGTCTGCAACTGTTTTTATAGCTTTCTCAATCTCACTATCAGTACCTAATCTAAAATCATACCTTTGACATCGAGAAAGTATTGTAGGAGGTAATTTATGAACATCTGTTGTAGCAAGTATGAAAATAACATGAGCAGGAGGTTCTTCCAATGTTTTTAATAAAGCATTAAAAGCCTCAGTAGTTAACATATGGACTTCATCAATGATATATACCTTAAATCTTCCTTCTGTTGGAGAAAATTCAATTTTTTCTTTCAATTCTCTAATCTGATCAATACCTCTATTTGATGCAGCATCTATTTCAATCAAATCTAGAAACTGACCATCTGAAATAGCCTTACAAATGGAGCATTTACCACAAGGATTGCCATCTTTTTTAATATCTAAACAGTTTACAGCTTTAGAAAGTATCCTAGCAGTACTTGTTTTACCAGTACCCCTAGAACCTACAAACAAAAAGGCTTGAGAAAGCTTATCTTTCTTAATAGCATTCTTTAGAATCTTTGTAATATGATCTTGCCCTATTAATTGGTCAAAATCTTGAGAACGATATTTACGATAGAGTACTGTTGACATAGTAGTATATACTAAAGCAAAACATACTCTTAGAACAAGTAAAAAATATGTATACGTTACCAACTAGGAAGCTAAGATAACTAAGTTTGGTCGTAGCTGAAAGCACTATAGCCTGAATCAAGACGCAAATCGCAACACTATAGGTACACAAGGTTACTCCTTCAATCTATCTACAGCTTCCTGCAACATCTGTGTATACAAACCGTACCCAACAGAATTAATAGCCCCTGATTGATTTTGACCTAGAATATCTCCAGCTCCTCTAATTTCCAAATCCCTATTGGAAAGTATAAAACCAGAACCCAAAGATTCTGATTCCCTCAAAGCATTTAATCTCAATTCTGAGTTACCCTTCAATGTATCATAGTAAAAATAAGCATAAGCCTGTGTTTTAGACCTCCCTATCCTACCTCTAATCTGATACATCTGTGACAAACCTAACCTACTAGCATCATCAATAATCAAAGTATTAGCACTTGAAATATCTAAACCATTTTCAATTATTGTAGTACAAATCAAAATATCAATATCACCCCTCACAAAGGAAGCCATTGTTTCAGAAAGTCTTTGAACATTCATTTGTCCATGAGCAACCCCTATCTCCTTTTGTGGAAACATCTTACTCAACTTATCATAAACTCCTTGAATTGTACCCACCCTGTTATGCAAAAAATAAACTTGACCACCTCTCTTCACCTCTTTTTGTATTGCTACATTAACACTATCCCAATCAAATTTTCCAAATTCATTGATAATATCTTTTCTACCTTCAGGGGGAGTAGCCAAAACAGTAATATCACGTATACCAGCCAAAGCCATATTCAACGTTCTAGGAATTGGCGTTGCAGTCAAAGAAAGAACATTTGTATCAACTCTCAAGGATTTAATCTTCTCCTTCTGCTTAACTCCAAACTTCTGTTCTTCATCAATAACTAACAAACCTAAATTCTTAAATGAAATATTTTTTGACAACAAAGAATGTGTACCAATAACAATATCAATAGAACCTTTTTTCAAGCCTTGAAGAACATCTTCTTTTTCACTATCATTTGAGAATCTCGACAAACTAACAATATTAAAAGGATAATTCTTAAACCTTTTCTTAAAAACTTCTAAATGTTGTTCAACTAAAATTGTTGTAGGAGCTAAAATAGCCACCTGATAACCAGAATTCACAACACCAAAAACAGCTCTCATTGCCATTTCAGTTTTACCAAAGCCAACATCACCCACTAATAATCTATCCATAGGATGTCCTTTTTGAAAATCATCTAATATATGCTTTGTAGCAATTAACTGATCCTCAGTATCATCAAATTCAAAACTATTTGCAAATGACCAAAAATCATTTAACATACCCTCTTCTTCAAAAACTATTGGCGACTTAGCAACTGCACGAAGAGCGTAAAGTTGAAGCAATTCTTTCGCAATCTCTTCAGCCCTCTCCTGTGCCTTTTTAGAAATTCTTCTCCATACACCACTATTAAGACCAGTTAATCTAGGCTTAGAACGACCTGCACCGATATATTTTGTTAAACGATCAACCGCAGACAAAGGGACAAACAACTTATCCTCACCTGCATAATGAATTTCTAAATAACTACCATTAACCTTCTTTTGCAAACCAACAAATTTACCAATACCATGATCTTCATGCACAATATAGTCACCAGGGATGATTTTCTTAAGAATTTCTAAAGAACTAGGATCTATATTCTTGTTAATCCCCTGATACTTTGAAAGATCTACCTCACCAAGAACTTCCAAATCTGTTAAGACAACAAGCTTC
>CALLXA010000059.1 GCA_938015795.1 uncultured bacterium
CTTCTTTGCTGCTTCCAAAGCTTTATCATAGTTATTCTCCATCAAAGGTCTAGATATTGGACCTGCTAAACAAGCAGAGAGAGCAATTATTCCTTCTGTATATTGAGATAATGTTTCGAAATCAATTCTAGGTTTATAATAGAAACCCTCCATGTGTCCAACAGAGACTATTTTCATAAGGTTTTTGTAACCTGTTTGATTTTTAGCAAGCAAAACAATATGAAAATAGTTATTATCAATACCATGTTCTTTTTTGTACATTTCTCTTGGGGCAATGTACATCTCGCAACCGAGGATAGGTTTAAGACCCTCTTCTTTCATCATATTTGCAAATTTAAAGACCCCATACATATTTCCATGATCTGTAATTGCACAAGATTTCATGCCAGAAGTTTTAAGCTTTTCTATGAGATCTGGAAGCCTAGTTGTAGCATCTAACAGAGAATACTCTGTGTGTAAGTGTAAATGAGTAAACATAACAAAAATTGCCCCTATTTGATATACTGATATTATGCCAGAGACAGAACAGTATTTGTCAAATACTAATGAGAGAAAACATATTTATGACTCCAGTATTATTAGAGTCATGTTTTTCATAGCCATTCTATCTGTATACTATATCCTAATATCTCCTTTTATTGAAAACAGAATTAATTTAATATTAGGGAATATCATTAGGGAAACATCTCAACAACAAGTAAATTCTCTTTCCCCTATTTTTGATGTTCATGTCTACGCTGGTGATTATAATCTAAGTACAGAAAAATATTCACAAAGAATATCAAGTAGAACTAAGTTGCTTACTGTAGATCCAAGAATAATCGCTATGAATAAATTTCTATCCAGTTATCACTCACCAATGGCTCCGTATGCTGAAACTTTTATAACAGAAGCTGATAAATATGGTTTAGATTGGAGATTAGTAGCATCTATATCAGGAGTAGAATCTGCCTTTGGAAATATAATACCAACAGACACAAACAATGGTTGGGGTTGGAGAGGTGGACCTGGTGGAAATTGGAGCCAATTTGCAACATGGGGAGACGGAATAAAAGAGGTAACAAGAGGTTTGGCAGAAGGTTACGGTATAACATTAACACCTTTTGATATAGAACCAGTATATTGCCCTCCTTGTGGTCGAAATCCAGCTCACGCTTGGGCAAATGGTGTAACTAATTTCATGAACCAATTAGATTACTATTTAGATAATCTTGAAAATATATAGTTTTCAAATATAATTAAAGTAATTAAATAATAAATATCTATCATGTTAAAACTACTATTCAAACTAGCTTACACTGCAGTTATGTTCATCGAATCATTGATAATGATAAGGATAGTGTTGGAATTAATAAAGGCAAATACATCAAATACATTTGCCAGTTGGGTATATAGCTTAAGTGATTTATTTATATCTCCTTTTAATGGTCTAATCTCATCAACATTACAAATAGACAAGTTTTCAATATCCTTAACACCTCTTGTAGCGTTAGTTTTTTACATTATTATTGCTTTTATACTTTCCGAATTAACAAGGGCTTTCTCTAGGGATTAGACTTAGTGTGGTATAATAGCTAATGGCAAAAATAGACCTTAAAAATACTTCCGGATTTCCTTTAACATATGATGGTGATTCATTAAGGACAGATAAGCTAACATTCGAACAAGAATTGAATGTAGGGATAGATGAGATTAAAAATCAACTTTTAAACAAGAGTTTAAAATGTCCTGCAATTTTTTATAAAAAATATCTATCTTTAGATACAGAAGGTATATATAAATCAAAGAAACTTCAGATCAATCTGTATATATTAAAACCCAATTTAGCAGGTATAGAGTATGTTAAAACTAAGGCAACTCTTAATCCTAAATATCCTAAAATATTAGAAATTATACATGGAGGAGGAACAATACTCTTACAAGAGTATAATTCACCAAGGGATCAAAGAATAATAAAAATAGCTGCTAAAAAAACACAGAAATTCATAGTACCTGCTGGTTATGCATCCGTTATAGTTAATTCAAGACAATCATCAAATCTCATAGTTGCGGAATATCAACATATACAAACAGAACCAGAAATTGTGCTTGATGATACTAACGGTATGTCCTATTATATTATTAGAAAGAATGCTAAACAGGAAATTGTACGCAATCCATATTACAAAATAGTTAATGAACCTGAGATATTAAACTGGGATAGCATAATAAGTGAATATGGAATAACTCCTAAAACACCAATAATAAAGCAGATAATGCGAAAATATGAAAAATTTGATTGGCTATTTAAACAAAACAGTATTACTCTTTAGCATAATATTATTTTTGTTCTTAAATAAATCACCAATCCTCTCTCAAGAAGGTTTTGATATATCGACAGAATTTTTTCATATACTTAATGAAGAGAATATATCAACAGAAGTAACAATAACTCTTTCAACAAGCATAGATAGAGTTTTAACATACTATACAGCAACAATTCCTGTAAAGAATCTCGCTGTAAAATGTTTTGATAATAATAATACACCTCTAGATTGTTCAACATACGACAGAGACAATGCTACGGATATACTGATAGATCTTAATAATAAAGTTATTAGAAAAACAGATCCTCTCAAAATAAAATTATCCTATTTAACAAAAAGAGAAAACAAAAACTCTTACACTGTTCAATCGTACATAAATGATACAGTAACAGAGTCAGTATCTATCTCATATCCAAAAGAGAAAGGAGAACCTCTTTGGTCATCAGATACTATACAAAATATCAAAGGAAGTTCTGATAAATATGTAATTACAATACAAAAACCAACATCTCAAAACACATCTTTAATATTCGGAAATTCTGTAACTTACAGTTTTAATATATCAAGAGTTTTGAATAACACTCTAACAGAAGATAATCAAACATTTGAATTAATCGTACCTTCAGATACTGATCATCAAACTATAATATTTGAAAATATAGATCCTTTACCTAACGTATCTATCAAAGATAAAGATGGAAATTACATTTTCAAATACATTATACAACAAGGAAAAAGTGTAAACCTTGCAATATCTGGATATATACAAATGCATCCAACAACAAGTACAACAGAATTAAATAATTCAACACTTACACAATCCATAGGATATTGGAATCTAACCAATACCTCTGAATTAAAAAGAGTGTCAAATTACTTGAAAGATAATAAAGGTCTTGCATTTGCTGATACCCTGACAGATATATCTGACATTAAAGATGATCAAACGAAAAAGCTTCTCTTCAAATATCTTTACCAATACGTAATTGAACGTTTAGATATAAAAGAGGATAGTAGTTTGGGTATAAACAATAGCGTAAGATTAGGTGCTAATAGTTTAATTGAAAAACCTTCACAATCAAGTCCAGAAGATTATGTTGATTTCACAATTGCTTTGTTTAGAAAATTTGGTATACCTGCAAAAATGCAAATTGGCTACATTTCCAATATCTCTGGTTATAACTCAGATGGCTTTTACCACACTTGGGTTGAAATATATGATTCTCAAGATAAAAAATGGATGATCTTAGATCCATATTTAGAAGAATATACTAAAAAATCTCTCTATGGATCTGATTTTTTTGATCATATAAATATAATTACACGAGAGATATCTCCTGTTTCACCAAACCTTACTTTCTACAATCCAAATGATTTTGTAATAAGATCTAGAAATGATATCACTATATCACCAACTTTAAACGCAGAGTCAATCTTAGACATAGAAGATAACACTTTAGTAAAAAAATATATTACTGGAAATATTTCATTAAAAAATACTGGTAATGTTGTAATTACAGATTACACAATACTGAAGTCTAATATAGATTTGGTCAACTATATAGACAAAATAACTGATATGAATTCAAAAATATTACTTCCTAAGCAAAATATTTCCGTTTCTTTAAATATACCAAGCGAAAAATATATGCCTGATATATTTGCAAATCTTAAATTGAAAAACAAAGATTACTTAAGCAAGGAAATACTTTTACAAGAAAGCATTGATGTTCAACCAGTACCTTACCTTTCTGTACTTTCAAAACTGTGTTCTTTAGCTATTTTTATACTCATAATATTTCTGTTATACTCAGTCATCAAAAAAATTAAAAACAGAAAATGAACGATCCATTATTAATAACAATATTAATACTCGCATTACTAACAATTCTTTTTTCGTTAGTTGCTTTACAACAAGGCAAGGCATCTAAAAACCAAAAAGCTAAAATATATGACAAATTATATTCATTGAAAGAAAGTGTTGAGAACGAGGAAACCTCTATAAGAAGAGATGCCATAATCAAGTTAGATAATTTACTTTCTAAATCTCTTCAATATAGATATTCTAACGATAAAAATTGTGGTGATAATCTTAAATTAGCTAAAAAACTTTTTCGTAAAAATGACTACCAAAAGATATGGGATGTACATAAAACAAGAAATAATATAGTACATAATGATTTAGATATTTCAAAACAAGAAGCAATAGAAGCATATAACATATATAAATTAAGTATCGGAAAAATACTGAAATGAAAAAACTCCTAGGTACATTACTACTCCTTTTAATATTACCACTCTCAACATATGCATCTGGTACTCCTGCAGAAGAAATCGAAACAGAAGATAGTAAAGAAACACAAAATATCGTAAATCTAGAAGAAGAATCCGTAGTTATAACTGATGGTGATACAAAAACAGTTACAAGTAAGTACTTTGATTTGGTATTGATAAGAAAAGCTCAGTTACCTTTTGGTAAAAAAGTACCATACGAAATAGAAATAACCTCTCACATTGATTCTCCTAAAACACAGATCCTCTGGGAAATACCTACTACAATGACTATAAGTGAAAAGCATAAAGAATTTATCAGTATAGGGAAGGATGAAACAAAAACATTTAAAGCTACATTAACGCCTAATCGAAAAGGTACATATGTAGTAGGTGTAAATGTAATTTCATGGCAGTTTGATACAAATTATACAAATTCAATAAAGGACACATTGGAATTTGATAAAAATTTAGTATTACAACCAGTGTCAGATGCTTACAAAGTAGGAAATATCTTAAAAATTTTCCTATTGATTATAATGTCCCTAGTTGCAATCTATATGGGTTATTTCCTTACAAAGAAAGGTATGAAATATATCAAAAAATGGTTAACACCACCTATGTAGGATTAATCTTCTAGAAAGTAAGCTATTGGTTTTCCAAGAACATTCGCTATTAAAAGAAGATTTGCAATAGGAGGATAAACATTGCCTTTTTCATAAGAGCTGATAGATTTATCAGATAATCCTACTCTCAAGGCTAACGATCTTTGTGAAAAGCCTGATTCTAATCTGGCTTCTTTTATTCTTTTTGCGCAAATCTTTGGTGTCATATTTATATCTTAAAAAGATTTATTATCTTCATTAAAAAACTATCCTCTTTGATGAGTATCTTCTTGGGAACAAGTTTATCATTCTCATTGTTCTTCACTGAGAGCTCTGTAAAAGTATTCCGACCAGAATCATTTATAAAACTATCAGAAGTTAGAAACATATTCTTGTCTTTTCTTAAATCAGTAATTATATTATTTTTCTCCTTTATCAATTTTGCCAATTCTAAGAACTCTTTATCTTGATCATTTAATCTGTTCTTTAATTTAAGAACAGTCATCTTCGCTGTTCTTAACGTTTCTTTTAAATCAGGATATTCTTTTAATTTTTCTAAATTTCTTTTAAATTCATCCCCCTCCAAGAGCTTTTTTATCAACTCATCTTCCTCTATTACACTATATTTGTAATATGACAATTCTTTTGAGCTAGGCTTCCTTCCCAAGACTGTTTCAAAAATCTTCTCAATTTTTTTCGTTTTATCACTAACTGAAGCACCAAAACCGAAACTTTTAGAACCACCTCCTTTTGTAAAATCATCTGTATTGTCTCCCTTGTCCCACAATGGAACATCAACATTCTTCATGTTTCTAATTATATTACAAATTGTGGATAATTTACAGAAGATAGCTTTAACAAAGGAATCTGTTAAAGTTTTATATACAAAGCGGGAGACGGGGCTCGAACCCGCAACCCTCTGTTTGGAAAACAGATATTCTAACCAATTGAACTACTCCCGCAAAGTAGTATTAATAATGTACTATTATTCGGATTTTTCTTCAACTTTTTCTTCAACAACCTCTGATTCAACAACTTCCTCTAATACTGGTTCTTCAACAACATCTTTTTCATCGGTAAAGTAAACTTCTTCAAGTTTGTTAACTTTCAAAGCCTTCTTACCAACTCTATCTCTTAAGTAATACAATTTTGACCTTCTAACAGAACCTCTTTTTATAACTTCAATTTTTTCCAACATAGGTGAGTTCAATGCAACAATCTTTTCTACACCAACACCGTATGATATTTTTCTTACTGTAATATTTTTGCTAGCACCACTTCCTTTTATTGAAATTACTACACCTTGAAACATTTGTACTCTTTCCTTAGACCCTTCTTTAATCTTTACGTAAAGCTTAACAGTATCACCTACTCTTACTTCAGGTCTCTTCTTATACTGGTCACCTTCAACTATTTGTAATATTTTGTTATCCATAATTCTTTATTTAAATATAAAATTCTAGTTATTCGGTACGTATTATAGAATAATTTTCAAATTTATGCCACAATATACAAAAGAAACTGCCTATGAAAGTAAAACAAAAAGTACTACTCATAATATTAGATGGCGTTGGAGCTGCACCCAGAAATAGTGGTAACGCTGTTGTATTAGCAAATCCCCAACAATTATCTTCTCTTTGGAGTATTAATCCTCATACATACCTTCTAGCTTCAGGAGAGGCTGTTGGACTGCCAAAAAATGTAAAAGGTAATAGTGAGGTCGGTCATTTAAATCTTGGCGCAGGAAGAGTTGTTAGCCAAAATCTTCCAAGAATAAATCAAGCTATTGATAAAGGATTGCTTGAAAAAAACAATGTTCTAATAGAAGCATTACAACATGCAAAAAAATATAGTAGCAGTATTCATTTAGTAGGCTTGTTAAGTGATGGTTCGGTACACTCACATATTAGTCATTTTAAAGCAGTTGTTGATTTTTTTGCGAAAACAAATATAACAAATAATCTTTTCATACATGCATTTACAGATGGTAGAGATGCTTCAACAAATAGCTCATTGAGGTATCTCACAGAAATTGATAAGCATTGCTTAGATAGGGGAATAGGTAAAATTGGTACAATCATAGGCAGATATTATGGAATGGATAGAAACAAAAAATGGGATAGAACACAAAAAGCATACTATCTTTTACAACAAAATATCGGAGAAAGATATTCTACATACCAACAAGCCATAGAAGCAAATTACAACAAGGGTATAACTGATGAATTTTTAGAACCAACAGTTGTAAATAGATCGGAAGAGCACACGTCTGAACTCCAGTCACGGCTACATCTCG
>CALLXA010000060.1 GCA_938015795.1 uncultured bacterium
TTTTATGCTGATGAATTCCAAAACTTTGCAACAGAAGAATTCAGCTCTATATTATCAGAAGCTCGAAAATATCGTCTGAATCTTACTTTGGCTCATCAGTATATTGGACAATTACCTGAGGGGATTAAAAATGCTGTATTTGGGAATGTTGGTACATTGATGATCACTAGATGCAGCTCTGAAGATGCTAAATTCTTGGAGGGTCAATTTGAACCTCATCTGACTGCTGGAGATATTATTAATCAGAGTATGGCTCATTATTATCTCAAGATGTTAAATGATGGGACATATCCATCTCCATTTTCTCTTGATACAAAATTTGGGAAAGCATTTCCTGAAACAGGTTTCGATTTGCCATCAAATCCAGAAGTATCAAGGATAATTAAGGAGATTTCAAGAGCTAAGTATGGGAGAAATATTGATATAGTGAATAAAGATATTAATCATAGATCAGATCTTGATAAGCCGAAGGAAGAGCCTCAACCACAAGGATTTCCGTCAATGGGCTTTTAAAAGCTAAAAAGAGTTTAAGATGTTGAAATTATATTGTATTTGCAATGACTATAGCTGTTTTTTCTTTATTTGCGATAGAATTATAGGTTGAAGCACTTCTAAATTAGTCCTTATTTTGGTAAAATCAGTATCACACAATGGGAGTATAGCTCAGGTGGTTAGAGCGCGGTTCTTATAAAGCCGTGGTCGGTGGTTCGAGTCCACCTACTCCCACCAGTATGGTTTTTATTTTTCAATGAATTGATTCCGAAGAGTCTACCTTTAATGGTTTGAATTTTTGCACCACCTATAGTGAAGTGTTTTTAGGGAGAAATTTCTTGATAGTCTATTATCTGCTAAAGCTTTTTGATGATTCTAAAGTTCGTTTAAACTTTTTTCTGTTTCAATCTTTTTATTGTCGATAAGATTGAGATATTTTTCGGTTGTAGATAGTCTTTTGTGACCAACTAGTTTTGAAACAGTCACTAAGCTAACACCATTTGATAGGTGGTGCGCAATAAAAGTGTTTCTAAGGTCATTTACTTTTGCATTTTTTATTCCTGCTTTTTCAAAGGCTTTATCTATTGCTGTTCTTATATTTCTTACAAGGAGAGGTCTGCCATTTTTTGTCACAAAAAGTGTATCATCTTCAGTTTCGGGCCTTACAACAAGATATTCGTCAATAGCTTTCTTCGCCGACTTGTTCAAAGGTACTTTTCTAGCTGGATGGCTACCTGCAGATTTTATATATAAGTAGTCTATGTTTCCTGTTTTCGACTTTCTAATATCTTCCAATGCTAGATTGGCCAATTCACCAATACGGATTCCAGTTTGTAAAAGAATTTCTACAATAGAGTAGAGTCTTACATCTATACGACTGACATCTCTCAATGCCCTATATTCTAATTCTGTCAAAACTCTAGGTGGCTTGGTTTCGAACTTTGGATGTGCTAACTTTTCTGCGGGATTATCTTTTAAAAGTGATTTGTCTGAGAGGAATCTGTAAAATGTTCTTGTACTATTTATTTTTCTTGAAATACTTTTAGGAGTGTAATTGTTTTCCTCTAAGTTCGCTTTATACTTCTCCAAATCCTCTATAGTAGTATTCTCTATGCTGCCTATCCCATGCTGAGAAAAAAACTTCAAAATTTGTTCTATATCTTTTGCATAAGCAATTACGGTTGCTTCGGATCTTCCTTTCTCTTGTAAATCATTGATAAATAGCTGTCTGAATTTTGAGTACTCTGGGTTTGTTATATCTGCCACGTCTTACGTATTGCTTAATTTAATGTCTTTCTGTATGTAGAAAAATTATATCATCTTAGATGAGTATGGGCAATAAAAATATAATATGGGTTTTGTTAACGATTCGGATTCTTGTTAATATTTGATGTGGAAAAATTTCTGTATAAACCAAATAAAAATGAAAATATTCGAAAGCAAAATGTTCTATTGAATAGTTACTTCGCAACTTTCTTTGTAAAGATTATTTTTTTAGTAATGTCATTTTTTCTTTTTTATAACGTATTTCACTCTGTAAAAATTACTAGCCAAAAATTGGAAATATTGAATGCTGCGGAAGCGGAAGTTAATTCTTTACGGGTACAGAATTTGAAATTGGAATTAGAATTAGATGAAATGAAGAAAGTAAGTTATTTGGAAGTTGAAGCTAGGGATAGGTTGAATTTTGCTGGAGAAGGGGATACTGTTTTTGTTATACCAACTAATTTGATTGAAAGAAGTGGTTATAATCTTGCGGATATTCTTGCGGAATCTAATCCTGTGCAAACTAAATCTACTCTTGAGATTTGGATTGAGTGGCTATAGTTGTCTATAAAGTTGAAATGAGTTATATATATATTGTATAATCATCTTGCTTTATGGATGTCGCGGGGTAGAGCAGTGGCAGCTCGTCAGGCTCATAACCTGGAGGTCGTTGGTTCGAATCCAACCCCCGCAACCATTTTTCATAGAACAAACTTCATTTAAACTTTTATTTTTTGTCTATGCCATTAACAGACCAACCAGTAAAGGGTATGTATATTAAGGAAGAGAATAGAATATTTTTTCTTCAAGATCGTCAATTAAAAACACAGGGAAGACAGGGTGGTTTGATTATCATGAAGATGAAAGCTTTGGATCATGGTCAGGTTTTGAGTAAAACTATTAAGGCTGGTACAAAGGTTGAGTACATAAATCCTGAAACAAAAGAGATGCAATATCTTTATTCTGATAATAGTGGAGTATATTTTATGGATATGGAATCTTTTGAAACAATATCTATTCCTAAGGATACAATAGGATATTATATTAATTTTCTCAAAGAGGGTTCGACTACTTTAGTTATGATGTATGAAGGGAAAATTTTAACGATTAAAGAAACACCTGTTGTTGAATTAGAAGTGATTGAAGCAAATGATGCTGTAAAAGGTAATACTTCTAACTCAGCAACTAAAGAAGTTGTTGTAGAAACTGGTTTTAAAGTTCATGTACCTATGTTTATAAAGAAAGGTGAGATTATTAAGATTAATACAGAGTCAGGAACATATTCCGGTAAAGCAAATTAGTACACGTTTTTGAGTTTTTTGATATAATACTTTTGTGACCTCTAGATATTCACCTGGTGGGATAGCTCAGTCGGTTAGAGCATGGGATTCATAAACCCAAGGTCGGTGGTTCGATCCCACCTCTCACCATATGATTTCGTAACATAAGTTTTTTACTGCATAGAGCTATGAATAATACAGATGTTGATAATAATAAAGAAAACTCTCCAAAGATAGATATTAGAAGAATTAAACCTAAGAGGCGAATTTCTAGTATTTCTAGCATAGCTATTACATTGGTATTGTCTATTATTCTTACTATTGGTGTTTTCTTTTTGACAAATCTTTTTAATACAAAAGGTAGGGAAGTTTCTATAAGTAACATAGTTAATGATATTTCTGAGGGTAACTATAAAAAAATTACACTGAAGGAAGATCTTGTAATTCTGGATTATACAGAAAAAAGTGATGAAGGTGATATTGCTTCTAGAAAATATGCATTGTTACCAGTGGGAACTGATTTTTATCAAGTTATGTCTGATGCTGGTATTGATATTAAGACATTGAAAAATGACTTCTTTGAACCAAAGGTAGGGATTACTTTTGGTGATATTATAACCATAGTTCTTGTTGGTGCAGCTTTGATAATGGCATATGTAATGATAAAGAATATGCAGGCATCTGGTGGTAAAATAATGGATTTCGGACAGAGTAAAGCTAGGTTGATGATGGGTAAAAAGACTGGTATTAATTTCAATGATGTTGCTGGTATAGAAGAGGTTAAGGAGGAGTTAACTGAGATTGTTGATTTTCTTAAATATCCTAAAAAATATAGACAAGTTGGTGCTAGGATTCCAAGAGGTGTTCTTCTTGCTGGTTCTCCTGGTACTGGTAAAACTCTTTTAGCAAAGGCTGTTGCAGGTGAGGCAGGTGTTCCATTCTTTCATACCTCAGGTTCAGAGTTTGAAGAGATGTTGGTAGGTGCTGGTGCTTCTAGGGTAAGAGATTTGTTTAATAAAGCTAGAAAAGCAAGTCCATGTATTATCTTTATTGATGAGATAGATGCTGTTGCTAAGAAGAGAGGTACCGTACTTCATTCAGGTGCTGGTGAGCAAACATTGAATCAGATTTTGGTAGAGATGGATGGTTTGGAAGAGAGGGAAAATGTAATTGTTCTTGCTGCTACAAATAGACCTGATGTATTAGATCCAGCTATTTTGAGACCTGGTAGGTTTGATAGAATGGTTGTTGTTAATATGCCTGATTGTGAAGGTAGGAAGGAAATTCTTTTGGTTCATTCTAAGAATAAGAAGTTTGAGAATGAGGCTGATTTGGATATGGTTGCAAAGAAGACCATTGGGTATTCAGGTGCGGATTTAGAAAATCTTTTGAATGAGGCTGCAATTATGGCTGCTAAAGAAGATAGAAAATTAATTAGTCAGGATGATTTGTTAGAGTCATATTTGAAAGTGAAATTAGGTAGGAAGAAAAAAGGTGGTATGGATGAAGATGAGCTTAAAAAAACTGCATACCATGAAGCTGGTCATGCTATTGTTGCTAAGTTTACTAAGGGTGCAGATCCTGTTGAGCAAGTTTCAATTATATCTAGAGGTATGGCTGGTGGTGTAACAGTATATTTACCTGAGAGTGATAAAAAATATCTTCATAAAAATCAGATGTTAGCTATGTTAAGATCAGGTGTTGCTGGTAGAGCTGCTGAGGAGATATTTTTAGATGATATTTCGACTGGTGCTTCTGGCGATATTGAACAAGTTACTAAAATTGCTAAGGAAATGGTTATGGAATATGGAATGAGTGATAAGCTTGGAATGATAAAGTATGGAGATGCAGAGGAGACTAAGCATCTTGGATATGCATATGGTGGTGGTAAGGATTATAGCGAGAGAACTGCAGAGATAATAGATAGAGAAATAAAGGATTTGGTTGATGATGCATATTCATATGCTAAGAAGGTTTTGAAAGATCAATCTCAATATGTTGAGAAATTAGTAACTATTCTTCTTGAAAAAGAGGTTGTTGGTAAAGAAGAGTTTGAAGGAATATTTCAAGAGTAGACTGTAATCAAAAGGTCCTGTAAAATTTTATTATGAATTTAGTTAAAACATCTAAAGAGAGATTCCTTGCAATTGATGCTAATGCAATTATCCATAGAGCTTTTCATGCATATCCTTCAACTTTGCAAACAGATGATGGTATTCAAGTAAATGCTGTATATGGATTTTCTGTAATGCTTCTTGAAGCTTTGCGTATATTTGAACCAAAGTATGTATTTTGTGCTTTTGATACAAAGGCTCCAACTTTTAGACATACCAAATTTTGTGATTATAAAGCGACAAGGAAACCAACAGATCAATCTTTGATTGATCAATTCCCATTGGTAGAAGAAGTTCTAAAAGCATTTAATATTCCTATTATAAAGAAAGAGGGATTTGAAGCTGATGATATATTGGGGACTGTTTCTAAGATTGTAGAAGAGGGTAAGTGGCAATCCGAGAATCTTGAACTGTATATACTTAGTGGAGATAGAGACCTTTTTCAGTTGGTAAGGGGAGATGTTCGAGTTTGTTTACCTGCAGGGAGTTTTAATAATTTAATTGCATATGACAGGAGTAAGATATTTGAAAGTTTTGGTTGTTATCCTGAGCAAGTAGTTGATTATAAAGCATTGGTGGGTGATGCCTCCGATAATATTCCTGGTGTTAAAGGAATTGGTCATAAAACTGTTGTTGAGTTATTAGCAAAATATAAAGATTTGGATGGGATATATAAACATATAAATGAATTAAAACCTAGATATCAAACATTGTTGGCCGAAGGTATTGAGCAAGCTGAATTGAGTAGAGAATTAGCCACTATTGAACAAAATATGGATATTAACCTATATCTACAGGATTGTGTTTTGAAAGATTTTGATAGGAAGAAATTGTTAGATATATTTAAAAGATTTAAGTTTAAAACCTTAATACCTAAAATCTCTGAAATCTTTGGAAATGATGAATCATTTGTTGTGACTTCACAATTAGATATTTTTTCTACACCATCTGTCAAAAATGATATAAAGGTTGGTGAACAAAGTGATTTTGAAAAGCATTTAAAAGATTCTTTACATACAACCATTGCATATATTTCAGAATTTGAATCAGCAGAAAGCAAATCTTTCTATGTATGTAGGTTTAGTAATGTTAATGAGAATATTGATATGGTTTTTGAAAATATCATATTCCCTAAATCTGATAATATTACTTTTTACAATTGGGAAGAGATTTGTTTTAAGAATGAATCAGTTGAAAAAATTGATCTTAGTAACTGTTTTGATATCACACTCTTTGCACATTTAATTGCATCTGAAAAGAAGATTCGAAATCTTCAAGATATTGCTTTTGAATATATATCTTTAAGTATTGGTGACAAATTAATGCATGGTGATTGTTCTAAGATATTAGATGTTGTAGAAGAAGCACAGGAAAGTTTAATGGAGAAAGCAAATGAAATAGTTTTGTATGAGTATACTCAAAAGAGTATAAAACAATATTTAAATGTAAATGATAAATATCTTATCAATAGTTTAAGAAAAGTTGAGATGCCGATATCTATAATTTTGGCAAAAATGGAAAGGAGAGGTATCGCTACTGATTCGGAATATTTGAAGAAGCTGAATAGTGAGATTCAAAAGGAGATTGAGGATGTGCAAAATGAGATATATGAGTCAATTGGTCATGAATTCAATATCAGCTCTCCTAAGCAATTGGGAGATGTTCTATTTAATGAATTAGGTATACAGGCTCCCGCCAAAAAGATTTCTACTAAGGAATCTGTTTTACAGGATCTTTTAGGTTACCATCCTTGTATAGAGAAAGTATTGAAATACCGAGAGTTGACTAAAATCCATGGCACATATACAGAACCATTGCTAGAAATAAGCAATTCGGACAGTGGAAATACCGTACATACGGATTATAAGCAAACTGGTACAACATCGGGGAGACTTTCTTCTATTAATCCTAATATGCAAAATATTCCATCACAAGGGGATTGGGCTGAGAAGGTTAGAAAGATATTTATTCCTAGAAAAGGATTTAAATTCATAGGCATTGATTACTCTCAAATGGAATTAAGAATAATGGCGGATATTTCTGAGGATAAATTACTTCAACAAGACTTCGAACAAGGTCATGATATACATACAACTACAGCAGCAAGAATTTTGGATAAAAATATTGAGGATGTGACAAAGAAAGAACGATCTGTAGGGAAAACTGTTAATTTTGCAATCCTATTTGGTCAAACACCTTTTGGTTTGTCTAGATTATTAAATATAGATAGGCAAGAGGCGACAAGCTATATAAGATCATATTTTGAAGCCTATGTTGGGGTTGAGGAGTATGTGCGTAAACTTGAAAAAGAGGCGTTTAAAAGAGGATTTGTCCAATCGATGTTAGGTATGACTAGAAATGTACCAGCTTTGAGATCAAAAAATATTAGAGCTAGGTATGCTGCTCAAAGAGAAGCTATTAATATGCCTATACAAGGTACTGAATCAGATATTATGAAATTAGCTATGATTCAAATTCAAAATATTATAGAGAAAGAATATAAAGATAAAGCATATATATTGTTACAAGTTCATGATGAATTGATATTTGAAGCTAAAGATGAGATTGCGAAAGAATTTGAAGATAAAGTTTCAGATATTATGAAGAATGTTGTTAATTTAAATGTTCCTCTTAAGCTTAGTTCTTCCATTGGAAACAACCTGTCCGAAATTAAGTAGTTAACATTTTCCTTCTGTCCGTATATAATGAGATATGCACATTGATAGGAATGTGTGGATAATTTGTTAATTGTAAATGTTATGGAAAAGCGAAATGGTTCATCCTCGTTGTTACTGTTTAATTTTTTGCTACTTCTGTCTTTCGGAATCTTCTTCTTTTTGATCAAATATATAAAACAACAGAAAACAAGTGATACTCAAATGTTCAACTTTTATAATAAAAATGAAGATTTTCAATCCGAAGTTAAAACTTTGCCTGTTCAAAATCAAGCATCAAAATATCAGGATTTGAATCCAAGACAATTAATGATTATGGAGCAGATATCGATAGTAGGTGAGTTAACACCAAAGCAACTTCAAAAATTAATACCAGATGTTTCTACAAGAACAATTAGAAGAGATATGGATGTTCTTTGCGAAAAAAAACTTGTATCTCAAAGAGGTTCTACTAAATCAACATATTACAAATATCTTAATAAATAGATGGGAAATGTAACATTCAAAAAAATATGTGAGGTCTTTGATGTAGTAGAAAGGACATCTTCTAGAAATGAAATGACGGATATTCTTGTAGAATTGTATAAAGTATTAGATTTGGAGGAATCTCAGATAGTTACATATCTTATTCAAGGTAGATTAGCTCCGATGTTTGTTAAATCAGAGTTTAACTATTCTGAGAAAAGTATTATCAATGTCTTAGATAATTGGGCAAGTACAAAAGGAATATCTTTGGATGCTAAAAAGACAAGGTCAGAAACTGGTGATATCGGTGATACTATGGAAATCTTTGGAAAAGAGTTTGGTTTTAAAGATTCGAAATATACATTGAAAGAGATATATGAAATTCTTTGGAAGATCGTATATACGTCTGGAAGTGGTTCTGTAGAAAGAAAAAATGATATTGTAGTGAACAGCGTTAAGGGCATGAGCCCAATAGAGGGCAAGTACTTTGTTAGGATAATATGTGGTTCTTTAAGACTTGGAGTCAATGTAAAAACGTTATTAGATGTTATCTCTTTTGTGAAAGTAGGAGATAAAAGTATTCGTGAAGAACTGGATCATAAGTACGGTTCCTGTTCTGACCCCGGGGTGCTATTGAATCCTGACTGGAAAGCCATCGAGGTCACCCCGGGTATGCCGGTGTTGTCTCGTTTGGTGGAGAGGGTATCTAGCTTTCAAGAGGTTTTCGATAGGTTGGGTGATGAGGTGTTGGTTCAGCCTAAATTTGATGGATTGAGATGTCAGATTCACAAGATGGATAAAGAAGTTCAGGATAAGATTGCTTCTAAATCGATTTGGATGAAATTTGTTCAAAAAGAAGAAAAATTAGATCTTTTTGGCTCTTCGGCTTCTAACAGGGATAATATCCGGTTGTTTACAAGGAATTTAGAGGATGTTACCGAAATGTTTCCTGAAATTGTTGACGCAGCGGCATCAATGGAGTTGAATTCATTTATATTAGACTCTGAAATATTGGGTTGGAACTATGGAAAAGACACATTTATGACTTATCAGGAGACTATGCAGAGGAGGAGGAAGTATGATGTTGCTAAGCTGAGTGATTCTATTCCTGTAAAAGCTATGGTTTTTGATATTTTGTATCGAAATGGTCAAAATTTATTAGAAATAGATACTGTAGACAGGATAGAGCTATTAAAAAAGGAAATAAACGATACTGACGGGGGTATCTCGCTTGCTTTGACAGAGCAAGTTTCTGATCTTAGTATGCTGAATAGTATTTTTGATAGTTACGTAGAGAAAGGGCTCGAGGGAGTTATAGTTAAAATGAAAAAAGGTGGCTATAATCCTGGTAGCCGTGATTACGAATGGATTAAATTGAAAAGATCTATGAAAAAAGGTTTGGTAGATACCTTTGACCTAGTTGTTGTAGGTTATTTTAAAGGTTCTGGCAGGAGAAGTGATCTTGGTTTGGGTGCTTTATTGGGTGCTGTATATGATGATGAAAAGGATACTTTCGAAACGGTTTGCAAGGTAGGTACTGGTTTGGATGATGAATTGTTGATAGATATGGCAAGTATTTTGAAGGAAATTGAAATTAAGGAAGTTGAAAAAGGTGTTGTTTTTGATAAAGGGTTGGAGGCTGATGTCTGGGTTGTTCCTAGGTATGTTATTACTGTTGAAGCTGACGAGGTGAGTAAGAATATTGGTAAAGGAAGTGGCGAGGTTGCAAGGGGATTGTCTTTGAGGTTTCCTCGTTTGATTGAGTTTGGTAGAGATAAAGGTCCTTATGATGCGACAACTTTAAATGAGTTGCTAAGCATTTATAATAAACAAAAAAATATAGTCAAAAATGCTTGATAATCTTCCTTTCCTATGTTAGAATCCTGTCACGAGTTTGGGATAAAGAATAGAACAGGTTTCCTCTTAGAAATACTCTAACGAACACTTGATAGACAATAATACAGTTTGTATAATCCAACTCTTTGCACTTTAAAAGTTGAAGAGTGACAGGAAGTCTAAATACAGTAAATAGACTTTTTGTGTGTGTGAAGTGTTCACACAATTCATTAAAATAGTCTACGTTTTTAAATCCAATATAGTGCTGGTTGGTGGAACTATTTATAGTTCTTAAAGTTAAGCATTCATTCAATGAGAGTTTGATCATAGCTCAGGATGAACGTTGGCTGTGTGCCTAAGGTATGCAAGTCGAACGATCCATTTTGAGATTTCTGAAACTTCGGTTGATGATTTCTCGTTTTTGGATAGTGGCAAACGGGTGAGTAACGCGTGGATAATCTGCCTTGAAGTCGGGAACAGCTCATCGAAAGGTGGGGTAATACTCGATAGTCTTATCTTTTCTGATGATTAGATAGGTAAAGTTCAGGCGCTTCAAGAGGAGTCCGCGTTCTATCAGCTTGTTGGTGAGGTAATGGCTCACCAAGGCAATGACGGATAGCAGGCGTGAGAGCGTGGCCAGCCACCATGGAACTGAGACACGGTCCATACTCCTACGGGAGGCAGCAATTAGGAATCTTGCGCAATGGGGGCAACCCTGACGCAGCGACACAGCGTGGAGGAGGAAGGTCTTCGGATTGTAAACTCCTTTTATATGGGAAGAATAGATGACTGTACCATATGAATAAGCACCT
>CALLXA010000061.1 GCA_938015795.1 uncultured bacterium
TAAAGACTTAACCTTACTTTTTGTTTCATTTAATAACCATTCTCCCGAGAGGATATTGCCTTTCCTACTAGACATCTTTTCAGAACCTGGCAACCTTATCATACCATGAGGCATATGCCTAGATACGCTAGCAAGGCGATTATCTATTCTGCTAAGAGCGTCAAGTATCACCTTAAAATAACCACTTTGCTCATTGGCGGTTATAACTACAGATTCATCATAATTAATTTTCTCAGCTTTTGCCAAAAACAAACCCAATTCTTTTGCTTCGTAGGTAGGAACACCATGCTTGTTAACAAAAACCCTGGTATGTAACCCTTTATTTTCATCACCTCTATAGACAATAGCACCATCATCCTCTTCAAAAATATCACCCACATTATCAAGAACAACCTTCAAACCAGCATTCCCTACTTCGCTTTCAAAGAAATAATAATCAAACTTAGTTCCGAGTCTCTTATATATTGTCTCAAAATAATCCAAGCACCACTGCCTACCTTTAATATACCTATCCTTAATACCTAAGTCCTCAAATTTTGAAAAGTCCTTCTCTTTGAGACCATCTATAACCAAAGAAGATAAATAGTAATTAAGATCGGTTATAGCCTCTACAGCATCAACATCTTTCAAATTGTCATAATAATTTGTTCCCAATATATACGAATCACCCAAGTAACTAACCCTATCAACCAAAGCCATACTTTCAATATCTTCAAAATTCAAACCCTCATCTTTCATTTTTTTATCAAAACCCCACAAAGTTTTAGCAACATGCAAACCAATATCACCTTGATAGTTAACCCTCTTTACATTAGCACCTAGGGCTTCCTGAAGCCTTGCGAATGACTCACCTACACAATTCGTATATAAATGTCCGATATGAAGTATTTTAAATGGATTCGGATCCGTATACTCGATAACAATATTTTTACCTTCTTTCGCATTTAATTGAAAGCCTTTCTCGCCTTTATCAACAACGTCAGCCAAATACTTAAGCAAATATTTATCAGATACATAGAAATTTATGAATCCTGGACCAGCAACTTCAATCTTTTCTATATCTTCACTAGAAGATATAGAGTCTATTATTTTTTTAGCAAGCTCCCTAGGGTTTGCCTTTAACTTAGAAGCCAGAATCATAGCAATATTACAAGAGTAATCACCATTCTTCCTGTCGGAAGGAGAGTCTACAATTATCTGATTAAAATCAACAGAACAACCTAGATCATTCAAAGAAGAAAAAACACTCTGTCGTATATTGCTAATAATATCCATTGTATTTTTTATATATTTAATTCGCATCCGGAGGGACTCGAACCCACAACCCTCGGTTCCGAAGACCGATGCTCTATCCAGTTGAGCTACGAATGCATCTTGAGCTACGAATGCATCTTGAGCTACGAATGCATCTAAGATGAAGTTTATCATATCAAAAAAGGTTTGGCTATCAACAAAAAATTAAAACTATAGCAAAGTTTTCCACAACATTTAATATACTATATTAAATTCCTATAGAATATTAAATTTGGTGGATAATTAAACAATAGTTCGGAATAAAACAAATAACGAAAGGATTATCATCTAACTTTAGATTCGTACCTAGTCGGGATCGAACCGACAACCTTTGGTTCCGCAAACCAATGCTCTATCCGATTGAGCTATAGGTACATTTAATTAGTTTCAAATTGAATTTTATCAGATTATCATTTCTATTTAAATCTAAACACTATATTACCCTGTTCGCTTGTAGCTAGATGTTGAACACTATACATTTGGAAGTTTCCCAAGGTTTCATCATGTGGGTGTCCGAATTTGTTGCACTCCCCAAAAGAGCATATAGCGAAATCGGGGCGGGATAGCTTTGTGAAACTTTTGCTTGTCGCAGTTCTTGAACAATGGTGACCAGCTTTCAAGATATCAGTTTTCTTTATTAAATTATTATCCAACAATTTATTTTCCACCTCATGTTCAGCATCTCCCATCAAAAGCAATCTCGTATCGCCTATCTCAACTTTAAGAACGACAGATTCGTTATTAATATTGGGATCCTGCTTTTGCTCTTCATTATCAAAAGGAAATATAACCTCAAGAAAAAGGTCTTCATATCTTAAGCCATCACCGAACTGAACATCTTTTATAACAAGATTGCTTTCCAATAGATATTTGTAATCTTGCAAATCGTAATCAATTTTATTTATCCAAACTTCCCCTATTTCATAATTTTCAATCACATACAACAATCCTTTTATGTGATCTGCATGTGGATGAGTTAAAATAATAATTTCAATTTTTCTATCTAATGGGTTCATATATTTAGAAATTTCAAAAAGGACTTTATTATCAGGTCCTCCATCAACTAAAATCTGAAAATTGTTTTTTTGAATTAATATTGAATCACCTTGTCCGACATCAAAGAATACTATTATCGCTGATTTGCTATTTACAAAGATTATTCCAATAGCAATAAATATCGATACTATATTTACGATATTCTGTTTAAGAAATTTTAATATAATAGTTACTTTTTTCATTATCTATCGGATAGAAATATATACAAAAACAAATATTAATTATAATTATTAATATACTTAATAAGCTTGCTATAGAAATATTAATATCTGAATATCCAAAATTTAAACTTCCTACGAAAGAGACTATAAGTTCAAAATATTTCAGCTGTACATATGACACAAGGAAAACTAGTTTGCTTACTACGGGATTCAAAATACTTGTGATTAAAGCTAATATTCCCCAAAACATTGTAGATTCTACAATTGGTAATATTAAAATATTTGACGGAATTGACCATATTGAGAATGTTTTGAATGTAAAAATAGTTATTGGTAATGTAGATACAGTACAAGAGAAAGTTGTTAATATATAGTTTTTTACAAAATCTCCAACTTTTAATATTTTTAACAAAAAATTCTCAATACTCGGTGCTAAATATACAAGCCCCATAGTTGCCATGATTGATAGTTGAAAACCTACATCGTAAATTATTGTTGGTTTTAATATAGTAAAAATGCAGGCAGCTAGTGGTAATGAAATATGTATAGAATTCTCTCTACCCGCATATAATGAAATCAAAGCTATTGTACTCATTATAGATGCTCTTAATATAGATGGTGACAATCCAGATATAATACAAAAACTCCATATAACAATAATACTTATAAATATTCTCCATCTCTTTTTTAAAATCCCAAAGATCTTGTTAATAGCTAAAATTAATATAGTAATGTTATATCCAGAGGCAGCAACAATATGACTAACGCCAGATATTCTTACATCTGTTTCAAACTTTTCACTTAAAGCTCTTTTCTGACCAAAAATAATTCCAGAAAGTAAAGATGATTGTGGTTCGGGTAAGTTCATATCAATAATGTTTACACATTTATTCTTGAAATCTATTAACTTATTAATTACAAATATTCCTTTTCTATCATCTTCAACTGGTAAGCATTTAAAAATAGGATTTTCTAAAATTAAAAATATTTTTCTGTTTTTTAAATATAATTTGTAATCAAAGCTATCAAAACTTTTTGGTTCCACAAGTTTTCCTTTCAAAAAACATACCTGCCCTATTCCAATCTTTGGAAATGTTGGACCTTTAACAAGTATATTACCAATATCAAAAGAATTGCCCGATGTGTCCTGTAATATTTTGAACTCAAAATATGAATAATCACTTCTTTCGTCTTGTTCAGATACAGTATATGCCCAAATTGGGGAATATACATTTGTGAAACTTTCCGAGTTTTTCAAAAGCTTTTTCTCA
>CALLXA010000062.1 GCA_938015795.1 uncultured bacterium
ATCTCTAACTTCACTTGCAGATTCTCCAAAAATTGCTCTTAGTAATCTTTCTTCAGCTGTTAGTTCTTTTTCTCCTCTAGGAGCAACAACACCTACTAGAATATCTCCAGATTTAACTTTCATTCCAGGTCTAACAATACCAAAGGCATCTAATTTCTTAAGGATTCTTTCATTTACATGAGGGATGTCAGCTGTAATTACCTCTGGACCTAATTCAGTATCTCTAACTCCAACCTTATATTCTCTGATATGGATAGATGTTAAAAGGTCTTGTGTAACAACTCTTTCTGAAATAACTACAGAGTCTTCATAATTGTAACCTTCAAAGAACATCAATGCAGCTCTAAGGTTTGTTCCAACTGCTAATTCTCCATTAACCATAGTTGGTCCATCAATTATAAGGTCACCTTTCTTTAATTTATCTCCTTTGTTTACTCTAACTTTTTGAGTAAATGCAGTATTATCATTACTTCTATAGAATGTTGTAACTTCGTAATCTTTTAATCCTAATTTCTTGTATTTAACAGATACTATTTCAGCGTCTGCATATAATATTTCACCATCATCTTCTGCGAAAACACCCCATGAGGATTGCCTTGCAACTATTTCTTCCATACCAGTACCGATTAGAGGTTCTTCTTGTTTAATCAAAGGAACACCCTGCCTCTGCATGTTTGAACCAGTTAATGATCTCTTAGAATCATCATGAGCAACAAAAGGAATTAAAGACATACCTAAACCTGCTTGTTCAGATGTAATAACGTCAATGAAATCAACAACATGAACATCCTCAAAAAGGAATTCACCTGAATGACGAACAGGTATTAATGTATCTATAATGTTTCCATACTCATCTGTTTTAACATTTGCAGGAGCAATGTGATGTTCTTCTTCCTGCATAGCGTCAAAGTAAATTACTTCATCACTAATATATGGAACAACCTTAACAGACTTTACAGATTTATCTTTCGATATTTTCTCTGCATCTTTTTCATCCATTAATTTTCCAGCCTTAACACCACTAACTTCATCTACAAGTATTCTGTTTACAAGATTCTTTCCATTTGGAGCTATCTCTTTTATAACTTTTCTATATGGTGATTCTAAGAATCCGAATTCATTAATTCTAGCTAACATAGCTAACTGTGTAACAACACCAATATTTGGTCCCTCTGGACTTGTTACTGGGTCAAATTTACCATAGTGAGAGTTATGAACCTCACGAATTGAGAATGTTGCTCTTTCTTTTGCAACACCACCAGGTCCACCTGCTGTTACTTTTCTCTTATTTTCCAATTCAGAAAGTATATTTGTCTGATCCATGAAGCTTGATAATGCATTTGCACCAAAGAATGATTGTATTGAAGCAGAAATAGGCTTTGTACTTACCAACATAGATGGAGTTAATTTGGAATCTTGTCCATACAAACTCATCTTGTCTTTAATATTCTTTTCTAATCTTCTTAAACCTGCACTCAACTGTCTTTCTAAAATTTCACCAACACTTCTAATTCTTCTGTTAGAGAGATGATCAATATCGTCTGGCTCTACAGTACCGTTATTGATTTGAATCAATCTTTTAACTATTAATATCAAATCTTCTGGATACAAATTTGCCTCATCAGGATTATTGTAATTATGATTTGTTCCCAATTTTCTATCTATTTGATATCTACCAATTTTTCCTAGATAGAATTTTCTAGGATTAAAGAAATTACTTTTAATATATTTCTCTGCACTATCCAAAGTAACAGATTCATCTGGTCTTAATTTGTTATATATACTAATAACAGCTTCCTCTTTGTTCTTTGTAAAATCTCTAGCCAATGTAGATTCAATATATTTGTTCTCTTCATTTGTATCAACTTCAGCAAACAATTTTCTAATCTCATCATCAGATTCCCATCCTAATACTCTCAACAATTCAGTTATCAAGACTCTTGGTCTCTTAGGAAGAATTCTCATTGAGATAACGTTGTGTTTGTTTGTGTCAATTTCATACCAAGGACCTCTACCAGGCATCAATCTAGCTTTGTACAATGTTCTGTTTGGTAATTTATCTGATTCTTCATATAAGACACCCTCAGCTCTAACGATCTGATGTGTTACTACTCTTCTAACGCCATTAAAGACGAAAACTCCGTCATCTGTCATCAAAGGAAGATCTGTAATGAATATTTCTTGCTCTTTAATTTCTCCCGTTTTGTTGTTTAGCAACTGAACTTTAGCATAAACAGGAATTTCATAGGAAAGTCCTTTTGCAACAGCTTCTTCAATACTTCTGTAAGGATTACCATATCTAAAATCCTTAAATTCCAAAGTCCACATTTTCTCCATAGTATCCTTAACAGGATTTATATCGGAAAACAGTCTTTGGAAACCACTCTTGTAGAAGTCTTCAAAAGAAGCAATTTGAGCTT
>CALLXA010000063.1 GCA_938015795.1 uncultured bacterium
CTTTAATACATCAATAATTGTAATAATAATATCAACTGTAGTTACAACAGTAACATTAATATTTGGAGAAAACTGGTTTAAAGAATACTTCCCATACCTAGTATATATACTACCTTTAGTATTCTTCTCTCCAATAACCTCGCTATATGATGGAATATACAGAGGACTTAAACAATTCAAATTACTTTCTCTTCTCTCCTTACTAACAGGTGGAATATCATTAATAGCTTCATATATATTAATTAACAAATATGGATTGGTAGGAGCATTACTAGCTCAAGATTTCTTCTACATCCTCTATGCTGTAATTCTAACACTCTTCTACAAAACAGGTTGGACATTAAAGATAGATAAAAAGATAATAAAAGATATCTGTAGTTACTCCTTAGCATTTGGAATTGCATCCTTAGGGTACTATCTCTTCTCAAAAGTAAATGTATTAATAATGGGAAGCTATGGATTAGTTGAAGAAATAGCTACATATGAATTACTAAACAAAGCATTTACCCTGTATATTCTTCCATTCACAATCTTAGGACAGGTATTAGCACCATATATAACTGAAAGATTTGCATTAAAGAAATACAAAGAAGTTAGAAGTCTGTACTTTAGATTAGGTGGTATACTTTTAGCATTAGCTCCTATCTTTATACTAATTACTATAATTGGAACTAAATATGCAATTAGATTAATATTTCCAGCATACGATACTGATATATTAATATTACTTTTACTACCAGTTGCACTCACATATACACAACATGTTTTTGGAGCCCCTATGAACAGTGGGATGATAGTTGCTACAGGTGATGCAGGTATCATGACTGTACAAAATATCGTCTCTGGTGTAATCAATGTCGGCCTGAGCTATTTAGCGATTGCTAAATATGGTGTTGTGGGATTAATATGGGTAACATTCTTCATTCAAATTATATCTACAATTATCCTTCATTTGGTATATATTAAAAAATTAAAGAAATATGCAAACACCTAAAATATCAGTAATAATGGCGGTTAGAAATGGAGAGAAATTTTTAAACAAATCCTTAGAAAGTTTGTTAAATCAATCATTTACAGATTTTGAAATAGTGGTTGTAAATGATGCCTCAACTGATATGACTGGAAAAATTCTAGAAGAGTATTTAAAAAAAGATTCTAGAATTAGAGTAATTACAAACAAAAAAAACTTAGAAAGATGTGCTTCTCGAAATATAGCTATAAATGAAAGTAGAGGTGAATATATCGCCATCAATGATGTAGATGACATCTCATTAAAAGACAGATTAAGAAAGGAATTTGAATATTTAGAAAACAACCCAGATGTATATCTTGTAGGCAGTAGAGCATATATTTTAGATGAAAAAAATAATTGTATTGGAAAATCATGGGGTAAAAATAAAAACATAGAAATAACAGATACGTTGAAAGAAAAGAATGTTCTTGTTCACTCATCTGTAATGTTTAGGAATGAAGATAAAGAGAATTTTAGATATAGAGAAAAATTACGTTTTGTAGAGGACTATGATCTGTTTTTACAGATAGTTAAAGCAGGTTATAGGATTGATTTGTTGGGTGATTTTTTAGTTAATTATTCTGATGATAATGATTTGATATTCAATGATTATATGATTAAACAAAAATATTTAGACCATATAGTGAAAAAAATATTCCAAGAAAAATTGAAATATGAAGATCTTGATGCCGAAAATTTGGAAAAGTATCTCCCTGAGAAATTGATATTGGAAATGAAACTTAAAGAAAATTTCACAAAGGAAAGATTTAAAGAATCTAGAGAATTTTCTAAAAAATTGATAAAAATGGATAACTCTTTTTGGTGGAAGTTGTATTTTGTAGATAGTTACTTCAACGGAAATTTGATAAAGATGGGGAAGAGAATTAAGAGATCTATTATTTAGTAATATATATTACTGGTTTTTCAAATCCATCTACTTTTGTAAAATATTTATCTATCCCTTCAAAATTCTCATAATCCCTTATGACTATTATTACATTCTCTGTTTGTAGTTTTTCCATATTCTCATCGGTATATACTAAATATGGTGTATTGAAATATATTTCATAATTCCTTCCTTCAATATCTAATACATGTTGTGTAATTAAAATATTTTTCACATCATATCCTTTAGCAATTAATGTCATTGCACTGTGGTAGTCAGCAATTAACACTTCTTCATCGGTTAAATTAGTATTTAGATATTCAAAGGTTTTGTTGAATTCAAATTTCTT
>CALLXA010000064.1 GCA_938015795.1 uncultured bacterium
AATTCAAATATTGATATTGTTTTAGATGTTACTTCAGAAAAGACAGAAGAAATTAAAAAAGAAGAAACAGACTATATATTAAGTTATTTAGATTTAGAAAAAGATAAAGCATCGACTTTTGAATTTACATTTTTAAATAGAGAATTGCCTAAAAATTGGGAAGGAAAAAAATTGTATCTTACATATACATATCTTGGAGAATATGATGATGGAATGGAAGATAATGTTAATGAATTATTGGAAAATGAATACAATTGGAAAAATCAATTAGATAGTAATGGAGATGTTCTTTTTAATGGTCCCCTACTTTACAAGGATAATACATATCAATTGTATGTACATAATAGTTTATATCTAGCAAAAAAATATTTTCTTTTGGGAGATGTCTTACATTACTTATCCAATGGAAAAAATTTAATTGGTACACAGATAGATATAAATGGTTTAGTTTTAGAAGCTGTTTGGGATGAGGAATTAAATGTTTTAGAGAATAGCAATTTGAAACAGAGTGCAGATTTAATAATGTCTACTTGCTTAGAAAGACATGGAGATAGAAGATTGGTTGTTGGGTGGAATATAGTTAAAGAGGAAGAAGAGTAATATCATTATAGTCGTAGTTTAGGTGTCCTTTATTGGCAATAGTTATTTATTGTGTAAGGTTATCTTAACCATTTTAGATTGTTTTCTACAAATCCATACCTCTAGCAACCATAATACCTGTTACTGCAGCTCCTGTTATACATCCAGAAAGACCTGCGGCATCACCAGCTACATACAGCCCTTTTATATTTGTTTGAAGATTTGTATCCGTAGATATTTTAGATGATCTAAATTTAACTTCAGGTGCATACAATAGTGTTGAACCATTATTTATACCAGGCATTACTTTGTCTAATTTTTCTAAACCTTCAGTTAAATTCTTAACTATTCTGTATGGTAATGCCATTGCAATATCACCAGGAGTTACATCTTTAAGAGTAGGATTTACAAAAGATTTTGAAAGCCTGTGCCATGTACTTCTTCTACCACACTTAAGATCTTCCAATGATTGTAATATTGGTTTCCCTCCTCCAATTGTTGATGCAACTTCAGCAATTGATTTTGCATATGCAATAGTATTCTCAACAGGTTCTGTTAAATTAACCTCTACTAAAAAGGCAAAATTAGAATTTGGTGATTGATGATTAGAATTGGAGTGACCATTTACACATACATATCCATCATAGTTTTCTAAAGCAACCATTCCATTTGGACAGCTACAAAATGTTCTTACTATATCGTGGTAAGTATTTGTCCTTGTTCTGTATACTGTTTCGTAAAGTGTTTTAGCTTGTTTTTTCATTATCTCAGCAGGAAATTCTACTCTAACCCCTATCTCTACTTTGTCATATATGTATTTTATTTTATATTTCTTGGATATCTTTTGTAACCATCCAGCTTTTACTCTCCCGGGTGCAAGAAGTATGTTGTTAGCGAATATTGTTTTGTTTTTACTTGTAATTACACCTTTTATTTTTTTCTTCTCTATTACTAAATCAACAATCTCTGTTTTGTCTTTAATATCAACACCTTTTTCTACTAAATATTTTTCAAATTTTTCTATTACTTTTTTTAAATTGTCTGTTCCAACATGTCTTGTTTTTCTAATTATTAATTCAATGTCGTTAATGGTTGCATCTGAAATCAATTTTTCTAAATCTGTTGTATGTTTTGGAAAATACTCAGAGTCTACACCGAACTGGGTAAAGATTTCATCAGTATAGTCGAGGATTTTTTGATATTCATTTTTTTGTATTAGATGAAAAGCTTTCTCGTGTGAGAGATTTGCTGTAAAGTGTAACTTCCCATCTGAAAAAGTTCCTGCTCCACCTACTCCACTCATTACTTCACTTGGTAATCTGTTAGATATTTTGTTTCCCATATCTATTAAGCAGATTTTTGTATTTGAATTATGTTTGAGGAGTTCGTAAGCCGCAAAAAGTCCAGCAGGACCTGCACCAACTATTATTACATCGTAGTTTGACATATGAGATGTTGGGTAATGTTACTAGTTAGTATTACATATATATGTTATTTACATCAAGTATATTTTGTATTTTCCACCTTTTTAAAGGAATATATGATATGATGAAGTATAGTTTAAGAAGTATTTGATTTTTGAATCATTTGTTTTTAAGCTAATATTTATTTTATTATATAATGATATGGCTTTAGGTACAGTAAAAACTGTCACTGACAAAGGTTACGGATTCATTAGCCAAGAGGATGCAGAGAAAGATATATTCTTTCATGAGAATTCTTTAGAAGGCGAATTAGCTATCCGAAAACTTCAAGTTGGAGACAAAGTATCCTATGATGTTGAAGAAACACCAAAAGGATTAAATGCTACTAACATCAAGTTGTTGGAAGAGTAATCTTTTAAAATTTTTGTTAAGCAGAGAAGAGAAGGTACAC
>CALLXA010000065.1 GCA_938015795.1 uncultured bacterium
TAGTTCCATAAAAATAAGGTTTTAACATAATTGTTTAAAAATTTTTCCAGTTTGGTTTTCCTTTCTTATAAGCATAAAACGAAAGTGGAAAAAAATAAAAATATAGGTCAGGGTAAATCAGCTAAAAAAACAACTGAATGTACTGCCTGTTTTATTGTATAGACAGCACATTCTGTTGCATAGCAAATTTACATCGCATCTATTTCTAAATGACTTGCCATTGCTGCTTCAATTTCCTTAGCCAATTTTTCATCTTCACTAGGCACTCCATCAGGTAAATAAACATACCGATGATGTAGTGTAATGGTTTCTCCCGTTTGTTTTATTACATAGTCATAAGGAGCTACTGTAATTTTTTCAATCCTGCCAGGAATTTCACTACCAATAAGATATTTACATGTAGGTTCATCAAAAGTGCAAGCTAGCATAGCTTTTTTGACAGTAGCGTAGTAATTTCCAGTTTGTTGGCTTTTTACCATTTCTACACCACTTTGTACCTCTAAAAGAAAAAATGAACTGTCATCTTCTCTTTGAATTTCTTTGTAATTAATAACTTTAACCATAGAATAAAATGTTTTTGAGTTGTATAAAGCCTTTCCATAAGCCAGTCTTTTAAACTACCTGTAAAAACAATATTTTAAAGGCAGCCTAAAATATTTTATCCTATAAGAAAGACACGGGGGTATTTCCCTTTCGCAAAAACAGGTAGGGGTAATTAGTGGGGAAGGTTGGGTGAGAATAAAGTTTTCAAAAAATTTATTTAGGGAATTTTATAATTAAAAGAAATAAAAACACGTTTTACATTTACAAAAATTTAATTTATCTACTAACTTAATAATAATATTTATGGAAAACATAGTTTCTTTCAGCAAACACAATTTAACAATATTGAGCGTAATACCACATAGGATAAAATATTACTATCACTTTTTTTCCTTAATCGCAACATCTGCATTATTTTTATTTCTTTACAATATAAATTTCCCCTTTTTTTCTTATAAGGAATTTAATCTTTCCACGCGTGTGTTTATATTACTTATAATAAGCGAGTTTTTTTATTTTTTTACTCTATCACGTTTTGTTTATCCTTATTTAGAAAAAAATCATCCTGATGTAGGGGTAACTAAATGGCACAAAAACAATGAAAAAGTAAGGGAATTTTTTTTAAAAAGGATTCTATGTTATATCAATTTTAACGATATAAATTCTAATGAAACAATTAAAGAATTAGAAGAAAACATACAGAAAAAAAAGTTTCTAAAATGTTTAAAGAAATTTGATATATTTTTTAAAAATAAATTGATTGGTATGGCAATATTTGATATTTTACTTATTGCAGTTATTTTCCAACAAAATGAAGATTTATTCCTTTTAAAAAATTGGATTATTCTACAAATAATTCTTATTTTTTTTATAATTAATAAGTTAATACAACTTGTTTATGAAGATTTTTTATCAAATTATTCAATTACTAAAAGAACAATAAAATTGTTAGAAGACTGTCAGTCAAAATAAAATTAAAAACTACCCCACCATACAGTGGGGCAGTCTTTTCAACTCAAAAACCAGTGATATGTATTACCACTGATAGCATTATGAAGCCCTTGTGTAAATTCAAAGGCATTCAAATTTCTGTCTAAAAAAGTATCAATATAGCTGCTTTTGTTGGCTTGGGTAAACAGGTTAAACACTTTCCAAAGGTTGATATTCCCCTTGCTATCCCTACAAAAACTGTTATCCTGATAATAATCCTTAGCTATTGTGCTAATATGAGCATCATTGAAATACAGTACAGGCACATCTGATTTTTCTTTTTTGGGTAAATGTTGGTATAGTCTTGTTCTGCCTAATAATTGAGCAAACTGATGTTCTGTTAATGCTTTATTGGACAATTGAGCCATAGCTTTAAGATGTTGGTCTGCCTTGTAGTGCTGGATTATATCAATAATGTTAGCCTCTAACTCTTGATAGTTGCTGACTCTCATTTCTTCAATAAATCCATCACTTGATATACATAAATTGCAACATACCTTATTTTGAAAACCTACAAAAAACTTGAACTTCTCAAAGGTCTTTCTATTATACAGGTTTTCCAAATTATAACTTCTTACTCCTCCTATACATAAAGATAGCTCATTGCCATTTATAACTTCAACTATACTTGGAATTGGTATAATAAAAGCCATTCTCTCGTAATAAATAGTTTTCTCGTGGTCTAAAAGCTCTTTTACAGGCTTATAAATAGCTTCGGGTATTCTGCCTTTTATTTGATGACTAACTCTTATTTCAGGGTTATCAATGGTATGATGTGGAAATATTTTAGCTGCACAGGATAAAGCCAGCTCAATAAATTCTTGGTGTGCTATGGTCTTTTCATTATCCTTGCTAAACACAGGTATAATGCAATCATGTTTTAAATGGGATAAGCTCACCCCAATAGTATTAGCTTCCATAAAGGGTTTATTGACAAAATTTGAGCTTTTAATAGGATTAGTATGATTTATATTACTAACCTCCATACTGTTATTAACAGGTCTGATAGTAATATCAAGAGTACTAGCTGTAACTTTATTAACTTGTTGTGTAGATTTATTATTTATATCTATTATGTTGGGAGTTTTTAACTTAACGAGTGTTTCCATTTAGACTAAGATTTTTAGGATTTGTTAATTGCATCAAAAATGCTTTTCTGCTGATAAAATCAGGTTTTAAATTTTCCTGATATTGGGGATATTGGCTGAACAAGCTATTTAATTCAGCCATAGAATTGCACATTTGAATTTGTGTATATACATCTTGTTCCGAAATAGCTTCATCATCTACATTATTATCTTTATGAGAACCAGCTGAACTTTCATTACACCATTGTAAAATTGTTTTACCTGTATTTGAAGTAATAACAAAATCAGGCTTCCCCATAAATAAGCCTGTCCTATCCTTAGAACATGTTGCATAATGCTTAATATCCACATCAAATACAATGGTAAATTCATAATCCACCCCATCTTTTTGCACTGCTTTTAGTCCAACTTTTTCAGGAATGAATTTCCCATCTTTTTGGTTTAGAACATAATCTTGCTTGGTACGCATGGTAGCAATGATATGGCAATTTGATTGCAGGATTTTATCTACAAAAGCCTTGTGTCTCGGGGTTACTTTTGCCCAATTTGTAAAAGAGTTTCCTGCTAAGTTGGTATGATAATCTAAAAGCTCATCCCAGCAATGAGAAATACTGTCAATGATAACTACCTCCATACCTGATTTTTCACACAGATGAATGGCTTCTATATAGTTTTCAGGAGTAAATGGAGGGGATAGGGTTACAACATTAAAATTACCTAAATGGGCATATAAGTCAGCACTGCCATTTTCAGTATCAATAACAGCTACTTTAGGAAATATGCCATTGGTAAGCCCATAGGCTAATAAAAGGCTTGAATAGGTTTTGCCTGAACCTGATGAGCCTTGTAATGCCATTTTTATTTTGGCTTGTTTACGTGCGGATTGTCTGAGTTGCATAAATATTGAGTTTAAAAATGTTAAAGGTTAAAATGAAATATTTTATACATATAAGTTAAATTGGTATGATTTTTGGTAGGATTTTGCTTGGTTAGTATAGTTTTATTATTAACCTAATGCAGTTTTAATAATTAAGTTGAATCACAGCTTGTATTATTAAAATTAAAAGCACTGGCTTTATTTATAGAAGCCACTCTTTGGCTTAAACACCCAAAAGGTACAGTTCCTCCACCAGGAGGGATAATGCTTTATGCATTAAAAAAAGTGGGCAACACTTCTAATACCCACTATAATCAAAAAACAGATAACTCAGATGCTGAAGTGTCATCTGCTGGTAATGTTGTCATAAAAGGTGGTTATCCTTTTATTAGCTCTAAAACTCTTTTTATCCCTGAAACATTGGATATTGATAGAGTACTTCAAAACAATCCTCCTACATTTAAGTATCGTAGAGATGCGTTTGTTTATATCCTTGATTTGATTTATTCTATACCTGCACGTAAGAAAGATAAACTAGATACCTATACGGGATACACTCCCATAAATAAAGCTATACTAGGTTCTATAATAAAAGATTACAGGCAGTATATTAATTATCTAAAGCAGCAAAATATAGTTGAAGAAGATAGTTATATTGTAGGGGAAAAATCTCAGGGTTTAAGATTTAAGCTACCATTTAGAAGCAATTTGAAACCTGTAGTAATAACAGATTGGCCTTTAATAAAAAATATTAATTATTTAAGGTTAAAAGACAGGACTGACGAGAAAGCTACAAAAAACTTACATTTCTTAAAAAATGGAATTTTACAATTAGATTGTGATATTGAAGAAGCTAAGCTTATTTTAGAAAAACTAAAGCAAGAAGAACTAAATAAAGGCTTACAGAATGAAGATGTAAGGTATAATAGTAGATTATTGCCAATATTACATTTACATTCAAACAAAACATTACCTCTATTTATAGTAGATAAAACTGCTGGTAGGCTGCATACCAATATCACGCAGATGAAAAAAGAGTTAAGAAGTTGTTTATGGTTAAATGAAAAGCCTTTATATGCTGTGGATATTGTAAATTGTCAACCCTATTTATGTCTATCAATATTGGATATTGAATTTTTTGATAAAAATAAGATAGCAGAGAGGATAATAAAGTTTAACCCAAATGTAGATGTAAAAGCTCTTCACAGGCTAATAAAAAGATTATCTGCAACAGATGATGTAATGCTTTTTAAAAAAATTGTTACAAATGGATTGTTCTATGAAGAATTTGGTGAATTATTGATAAAAGAGGGTTTTGTTAACAACACTGGAAAATCAATTAGACATTTTGCCAAAGGAATTATTTTTACTACATTTTTTAATACAAATTATGCAATAAACTAC
>CALLXA010000066.1 GCA_938015795.1 uncultured bacterium
ACGAGATGTAGCCGTGACTGGAGTTCAGACGTGTGCTCTTCCGATCTTGATGATATCTTTGTATTTAATCCCTTGGGTAATTTAGTTATTAAATTTCCAGCTCCTAAAAACTCAAACATATCAAGGGCTTCTTTCTCTGTTACATCTTCATTGTTGTACCTTAAATTGTTTATTATAGTATCCTCAAACAAAAAAGTATCTTGTATTAAATACCCAATATTCTTTCTCAAAATATCTAAATCCCATTCTTTTACATTTTGACCATCTACCAAAATAGCCCCATTATTAACATCGTATAGTCGTGCGATTAAATTAACAAACGTAGTTTTACCACCACCAGTAGGACCCACGATAGCTACGGTATCTCCTGCTTTTGCAGTAAAATTCACATCAGAAAGAACAATCTCATCCTCTTTATATCTAAAATCCACATCTCTAAATTCGATATCACCTCTAAAGTTATTTGGTGCAAATGCTATTGTGGGAACAGTAATATCATTTTTCAGTTTCAAAATCTCATCAAGCCTAGATCCTGATTCAATACCAGTTTTAATTGTTTGCCAAATTCTCGATACACCATCTAAACTTCTAAAAAGACTTTGTGTATATGTATTAAAAAGAACCACTGTACCTAATGTTAATATCCCTTGAGACATAAAGCTCAAGGAGAGGAGTAGAGTACTTCCTACTGTTAATATAGTCATTAATATTAGAAAAGCATCTCCCAAAGAAGAGAGAATTGTAATTTTTTTACTAATATCGAAATACTCATTTGTTAATGACGAAAATTGATTTACCCAAGATTCCTGTTGATTCATAGTTTGGATTGCAAGAAAGCCATCTAAAGTTTCTTGAGTTTTTGCACTAATATTCCCTTCTTTTTCTAATGATTTTTTTATGTATTTTTCAATAAATTTTCCTTGAAAAAAGAGAAAGAGAAGAATAAAAAATGTTCCTAAAATAGAGATTAAGGCTAACTCCCAGTTAATAAAAGACATTGTTATTAAAATTGTTAATACAACAAAAAGAATATTTAACAATCTCATTAAACCTTCTTGAAAAAACTGACTTATACCATCAACATTACCTGTTAATCTTTGAATTATATCTCCAGTTTGATTGTCCGAAATAAATTGAGTAGGGAGAGTTTGTATCTTCTTAAATATATCTTCCCTTATCTTGAAAAGTATTTTCTGACCCAAACTTCCTATCCATCTGACTCTTAAGTAATTTAAAAGTGTATATATTAACAATAAAAAAATAGCTGTAATAACAGTATTACGTAAATTGTTTATATCTCCACTTGGAATATCTTTATCTATAGCTGTTTGTAGTAATTTGGGTAATAGTACTTGGCCTAATACATTTGAGATTAAAAGTAGAAATATAATAATAGAGATTGAAAAAGTATGAGATTTAAAGTATTTTAAAATGAATTCTAATCCATCTCTACTTTTTATCTCTTGATCTTTATTTAAATCATAATTAAAGTTCATAGTTTTGTTGTGTAAGCTCTATCTCTCTATATAGTGCTGAAGTTGACAGTAACTCGTTGTGTGTACCTTTTTCTGATATTTGACCATCATCAAAAATATATATATTATCAGCATCTCTCACTGAAGCTATCTTTTGAGATACAATAATTATCGATACATTAGCAATTTCTTTCTTTATATTATCAAAGATTTTTTTCTCAGTAGAAATATCTAATCTACTTGTTGCATCATCTAAAATTAATATTTGAGGATTACTTGCTAAAGCTCTAGCTATCATAATTCTTTGCTTTTGACCTCCAGAAAGATTATTACCTTGCTCTCCAACATTACTCATATATCCATTTTTTAAATCTTTAACAAAAGAATCAACTTCTGCTATCTGAGCACACTTTATAGCTTGTTCATCTGAGATTTTTCTTCCAAATTTTATATTTTCTAAAATAGTTCCATTGAAAAGAAAATTCTCTTGAAATGTAAAACCTATTAATTTCCTTATATCCTCAATTTTATACTCTTTTATATCAAAACCATTTAAATATATTTTCCCATTTGTAGGTTCAATTGCTCGAATAATTTGTTTTAAAAATATTGTTTTTCCAGAACCTGTTAGTCCCATTATTCCGATCTTTTCTCCTTGTTTAAAATCAAAAGAAATATTTTTTAAAATAGAATTATCCTCAAGAATTAAATCTACATTTTCAAATCTTAAACTTTTAAATTGTTTAATACTTTTAATCCCATTCTCAAATTTAACAGGTGCATCAAATATTGTATTAATCCTATTTAAAGAAGCAATAGATTGTCCTAGCATAGTTGCCATAGCTGCTATTATTAACAAGGGTAGGGTGAAGAGGAGAATATAGCCATTAAAAGCTGTTAGTTCTCCAATTGTCATGATTCCTTTTAAAACCTGTTCACCACCAAAATAGATTATTATTACAGAACCAAGTGTATTTAATGTCTGTACCAATGGTATTATTAAGGCAAATATTGCATTGATTTGTAATCCGAGATCTTTATTTTTAGTATTAGTTTTTTCAAATTTATTAATTTCTGTTTCTTCAGAAACAAAAACTCTTATTAACATAGATGCTTTTATATTTTCAGTTATAACTTTGTTTAATTGATCTCTTAGTTTTTGTGCTTTCTTAAAGAGTTTGAATTTGTTTTTAATGGAAAAAAACAGGGTAATTATAATTATCGGAACAGTTACTACAATTATTGTTGCCAATTTAGTATTTAGTGAATACATTAAATATGTACTCCCAATTAGTAAAAATATTGCAGTTAAGAGAAAGCTTATGCTTTGTACAAAGGTGTTTTTAATATACAGTGTGTCATTGTTTATAATGGTTAATATTTTCGAGGGTTTGTTTTCAAATAGGTAGTTGTAATTATGTTTTAAAATTTGGTTAAAAAGTCTATCCTTTAGATCTTTACCTATTTTCTCAGCAAGTATTTGATTGAAATATATTTTAAGGTATGTGAATAGTGTTGCTAGTATAAGTACAATCCCCGTTATCAAGTAATATTTTGTTTCTACTCTGTTTTGTGATGTGTAACTATCTATTAAGTTTGCAATTATACTTGGGAATGTAAGATTTATTCCTGTTGATATAATTAGCGTTATTAAACCTAAGAGTATTAGATTGGTATACTCCTTTTGGGTTATGTATTTTTTAAGATGTTTAAATATATTCACAGAGTATAGTATATAGCAAAGATTCTTTTTATTGTAGAAAAAAAGAGCACTGTTTAATTACAGTGCTCTCATCTTAATCTATTTTTAGATAATTATTCTACAACTTCATCTACAATTGTATCTTCTACAGCTTTTGTTTCTAATTCATCTGCAAAAGTTTCTTCTACTGCTACTTCTTTTTTAACTTTAGCAGTTTTACCTTTTTTAGGTTCTAAAAGTTCTAATATTCTATCTAATTTTGTATTGATAGTTTCTAGCATATCATTGTTTACATTTCCGCCACTAGATCTGTCATTTCTACTGTTTCCACCTTTTGTTTCAAAACATTTACTACAGTAAATAGGTTTGTCACTACTTGGTTTGAAAGGTACCTCACATTCTTTACCACATTCATCACAGATAGCTGAAAACATTTCTTTTTTCTCATAACTTCTTGAGTTTCTTGATCCACCAAAATCTCTTGATCTTCCTCTATCAGATCCACCTTCCTGTTTCTCAAAACATCTACTGCAATAGATGGGTTTACCACTTGTAGGTCTGAATGGTACCTGACAATCTCTACCACATTCATCACATACTGCGTCAAACATTTGAGGTCTATCAGATCCTCTGTTGTTGTTTCTTCCACCACCACCGTAGTTTCTATCTCTACCTCCAGAGTTTCTGTTATTTCCTCTGTCATTATCATTTCGGTCTCTGTATATTCTCATAATTGTTTTTTGTAATCTTAATAATATAAATATAGCCTAATCATATGTCTTTACGCGATAAATAACAAGGAGTGAATATTATGAGTAGTTGTTTCTCTCTGGGCAGGGAAGACGAGATTATTCTTCTATCATTTGGTCTGCAAGAGTTTGGTTATAGATTCTCTCTGCTTCTTCTAATACATATTTGGTATCGCTGTCTCTAACTTCTTCTTCTTCCTCTAATTCTTCTTCTTCCTCTAATTCTTCTGTACTTCCATTAGCTTTTCTATCTTCAATAGCTTTTCTTCTTAACATATCTTGAGCTATCTCAAGAGCTTTTTGTTTTTCAGTTTCAGTCAATGTGTTGTTTGTTTCAAGTTCGTTTATCATTTTCACAAAGAAAAATTTATATAACAATACGGAGAGGGCGGGATTCGAACCCGCGGTAGACTTTTGGGTCTACGACTCGTTAGCAGTGAGTTCCTTTCGGCCACTCAGGCACCTCTCCATATAAGTGGACAGAGTAATTATAATTGATTTAAGCCATATAGTAAAACAAACAGTCGCGATTATTAAATTTCAATATCTATATTATCCAAAGTATTTAGAGAGATATTTTTAAAATTTTAGTAGCAATATAGTAGCTAGCTAGTGATGTGACAACAGAAAGAATTGTTCCCCAGATCATATCTACTACAGTTACTATTAATGGCCACTCTTTTAGTGTAGCTATATTTGTTAAATCATATGTTGCATATGTTAGTAATCCAAAGAGTGCTCCATTTATGAAAACCTTCTGTATGCTCTGTTCTTTTAATGCAGGGA
>CALLXA010000067.1 GCA_938015795.1 uncultured bacterium
CTGAAATGATAGAGCAACATATAGGGGCTGTTGATGGTACTCACAATTTAGAAAGTGATTATGAGAATATAGTTGTTGCTGAAATAATTGAAAAGAGAGATCACCCAAATGCAGATAATTTAGGTATATATAAAATAAATTACGGCACGAATGAACCTATTCAAGTTTTAGCTGGGGATAAAACATTACAAGTAGGCGATAAGGTAGCATATTTAAAACCTGGAGCAATTGTCCCTATAAGTATATATACTGAAGAGAAACCTTTTGTTATAAGTACTATGAAAATGAGAGGTGAAATGTCAAATGGAATGATGGGCTCCGAAAAAGAATTAAATCTAGGCCCAGATCATACAGTAGTTATGAAGTTACCTCACGATGCTCCTGTAGGAGAAGACTTTGCAAAATACTACAACCTAGATGATTTCATAATTGATATTGAGAATAAAGGTCTAACAAATAGGGGAGATCTTTTTGGATTACTTGGTTTAGCAAAAGAATTAGCAGCTATAAATGGTATTAACTTACCAAAACCTTCTTGGTATATAACTCCTAACTTGGGATTAAAACCAGAAGATAACTGCTTATCTATAGATATCATAAATGATGCTGAAAATATTTGTCGCAGATATACAGCCATAACTATGGATAATATCACAGTTAAAGAATCTCCTTTGGAGATGAGAACCGAACTAATTAAAGCAGGTATTAAACCAATAAACAATGTTGTTGATATAACAAACTATATAGCAATACTAACTGGACAACCATTACATGCATTTGATTATGACAAAGTTCTTAAAAATGATCCTAATAGTGATGAAATAGTACACATAGTTGTTAGATCTGCAAAAACAGGTGAAAAGATTCATACTCTAGATGACAAAGTACATGAACTTTCAGACAGAACAACTGTAATTGCCGATAGCGTTCATCCAATTGCTATTGCTGGTATTATCGGAGGTTGGGATACACAAATAGATTCAAATACAAAAAGAATAATAATAGAATGTGCTAACTTTGACAAATCAAATATTAGAAAATCAACAATGGAGTTAGGCATATTCACTGATTCAAGTACAATATACAAACATGCTTTAGATACAAATCAGTGCTTAAGTGTTTTGAGTCATACTGTTGAACTTCTAAAAGAATTAGCTAATGGTAAAATCGCTTCTGAGATAATTGATTTAAATAGTGATATATCTAAACAACAATATATAGATATATCAATAAATAATGTTAATAAGCATTTGGGAACTGATCTGGAAAAAACAAGCATAAAAGAAATACTCACGAATCTTGGATATATAATCACACAAGAAGATGACGATATTTTGACATTGCAAATACCTCAGTGGAGAAAAGATTTAGAAATAGCAGAGGATATACATGAAGATATCGGTCGAATATATGGATACAGTAATATAAAATTACAATTACCTTCTCGCAAAATAACTCCGTCTAAAAGAAACTCTTTGTTTGAAACAAAAAGAATATTGGGAGATACCTTACAAAATATTGGAGCAAATGAACTAACGACTTACAATTTCACAGATATAACAACAATACAAAAGTGCAATCAGGATACTGAACTAGCATATCATCTTAAAAATGCTCTAGCTCCAGAACTTTCTTTCATGAGAACAAGTATTCTTTCTACATTAATATCAAAAGCTGGCGAAAATATACAAAGAGGTATAAATGACTTCGCTTTATATGAATCGAATATTGCTCACCATAAGAATGTTTTAGATAAAGATGGAATTCCTGCTGAAAATTGGTATCTATCTTTCTTGTTCACAACAGTTACAAAACAACTGTCAGGTTCTTCATATTATGAAGCAAAGAGATATTTGGAAGTTGTTTTAAAAAGCTTAGGTTTAAAAGATCTTAATTACAAATTAGTAGCAAATACAACAGAACAAAATCTTGATATATGGGTAAAAAATCTTCTCCCTATATTCGATCCTAATAGAAGTGCTTTAATATATTTTGAAGGTAATCTTTTAGGCATAGTAGGAGAAATCGATATAGAAGTTAGGGAGAACTTTAAGTTGAATGATTTTACTTGTGGATTTGAATTAAATATAAATACTTTAAGTGAATTAAAAATAGATAATTCTTCTTTTAGAGATATTCCTAAATATCCTGTCGTTACAAAAGATCTGTGTTTTGAAATGAATAAGGATGTTGAATATGAAAATGTGAAATCAATTATTCAAAATAGTATTAACAATGAAGAGTTGTGGGGCAATGTTGAATGTTTAGATATATATATGAAAGATCTTGAAGATGATTTAAAGAGAATTACTTTTAGAGTATCTGTTAGAAATTATAATAAAACATTAAAAGATAAAGATATTGTTAATATATTAAAAAAAATCGAAAAAAATGTTATTAACAAATTTCAAGCAACTTTAATATAATATCTTTAATAACTTACAGTTATTGTATTTCCATTTATTACAGCAGAGTCTTTTGTTGCTTTGACTAAGATTTGATAGCTACCACTTCCTCCAGAGTTATCATTCCACAGATATGAATAGCCATTAGAACCATCACTATCTGTAAAAGTTTTGTTGTATCCTCCACCAACTTTTGTGACCTCGAAGCTAACACTATCCACTGAGCCACCAGAGACACTAGCAACAATGTTTACGGGAAATGCGATATTTGTTGTATTAGCTTTAGGATTTGCTATTACCAAAGAGATAGCTTCTCCATTAGTAATGTTGATAGATATTGTTTTAATATCAGACTTCCCCTTATTATCAGTAGCTTTAACAGTTACTGTATGAGCACCAACTGAAGTATTCAAAGGAACAAAGTAATTAACTACAAATGTACCGTCTGCATTTAAAGACGCATCAGGTATATTACTACCATCAAATTGAACCACAAAACTGCTAATACTTTCTAGATAGCTAACTTGTCCTGAAATTTCTAAATTCTTTCCTCTTCCAACAGAACTGTTCGAAGAAGGAGAAACCATATCTATCAAAGGAGCATCATTTGGTCCCAAAGGTAAAGCACAAGCACCCGTTCCTGGTTTATCAAAGATGTAAGTAGAATCTTTAATACTTGTTAAATACTTTTTATATGCATTTTCTTGTAAAGAATTTTCTAACTTAGTAGAGAGTAGTACTTTAGTTGCTGTCAAACCGTATTTTTGAGCTGCATCTAGATTTGACGGAATAACATTTTCATTTTTACATATAACTACAGTTTCTCTCTTATCTACCTGAGGAGCTCTACCAGAAATATATACAGAAGCTTCTTTATCACAACTAACTCCATCTTGTGGAGTTGCACCAGTATCAATACAAACTGTAGTTGCAAGAACACCAGAAGGGCGATTATACACACCTGGTTTATATGTATCAGCGACTCTCTTCATGAACGCATTAGCTGTAGTCAAAGGAACTGTTGTAGCCCAAGCGCCAGGCATCTCTTTGTTATTATTATTTCCATTCCAAACAGATACAACAAGATTAGTATGATACAAAACTGCAATCAAATCTTTAGGTCCATCAGTAGTTCCTGTCTTACCACAAATCTTTTTACCATTAATATTGAACATTTGTGAAAATGGAGTATCTCCAAAACCACCTAAATCACATAACATCCAGTTAACCATATATACATCTTTTTCATCAGCAACTCTTTTTCCTGTTGCCTCTTTAAACTCATAAAGGATATCACCTTTAGAATCTTCTATTTTCAAAATAGGTGTTATATCGTATTTTGTTCCACCATTAGCTAACACCGTGAATGCAGCTGTATGTTCTAATAATTTCTCTTCACCAGAACCCAATGCCAAACTTAAACCGTATGCATATTTATCAGATAGGGTAGTAACTCCGAATTTTTGCATAGTTTGAAGTAGTGAATCCACACCAACTAACTGAAGCATATATACGGCGGGTACATTACGAGAAAGTACTAACGCTTTTCTTGAAGTCATTAAACCCATATTCTTAGAATCCCAGTTTTTAGGATCATATGTACCAAATGTAATTTCTTTTAAATCAGGAGCTACTGTCCAAGGACCATACCCTTTGTTTATAGCTGTAAAATATACAAAGGGCTTTATAGATGATCCCATTGGTCTGTTACTTACAGTAATATTTACATTTCCATCCACTCTTGGATCTTCATTATTCCAGTAATCAACAGATCCAACCATTGATAATACTTGTCCATTATTTGGATCCATAACAACCATGGCACCATTGTTTACATTATATCCTTTAGATCTATCCACACCTTTTACAATTTCTTCCTCAGCAATTTTTTGAATAGAATAATCTAAAGAGGTTGTAACTTTAAGACCGCCTCTTTCTACACGATCAACACCATACTCCTCTTCAAGTAATTGTTTTACATAGAAGACAAAGTGAGGAGCTTTAATATCTATTCTTCCGGTTTTATATACTAACTCTTCATTTCTAGCAGCTTCTATTTCATCCTCTGTTACACCTGTCTTATCTTTGTTTTTTAACATTTGATCCAAAACATAATTCTGTCTAACCTTAGCCAAATCAGGATTAGTACCATACAAAGGAGAATAGATACCTGGACTTTGAATTATACCTGCCAATAAAGCACTCTCAGCCAAATCTAACTCACTAACTTCTTTTCCAAAATATGCATTAGCAGCAGCCTTAAAACCGTAGTTAACACCACCAATAGGGACTTCATTCATATACATTTGCAGAATTTCATCTTTAGTAAATGTTTGTTCAACCTGCATTGTAATTAAGATTTCCTTTATCTTTCTTGAATATGTTTGATCATATGCCTGATCACCAAGGATATCATACAAAATTGTTGTTTTTATAAGCTGTTGTGTTAATGTACTAGCTCCTCTAACAACACCTCCTGCTGTAATATTTTGCAAAACAGCTTTAGCAATACCCATATAATCTAACCCCTTATGTTGATAGAATTCTAAGATCGGAAGAGCGTCGTGTAGGGAAAGAGTGTAGATCTCGGTGGTCGC
>CALLXA010000068.1 GCA_938015795.1 uncultured bacterium
AATAATAAAGATTTATATTTTTTATACTTATAGACTCTACTTACTTCAATATTGGTTATGAAATATAAATGGAGTATTAGCAAACAATTATCCACAGTGTGATTACTATAGGGCTCCGAGCGCTATGGGTTGGACCCTCCCCACCCCCTACTCGATATGAAACACTACTGAATTATGTTCAAAAGTAAATTCAGTAAAAATACAAAAACAATAACTGCAATATAAATAAAACTTCCAAATCTTACCTCATTATTCATAGTCTCCTGAGAGACCACACTCACACAAACTAAGAGCCCTACTACTGGAACTACAGAAATAATTTCATGAGATGTTCCCAAAAGAAAAGATCCCAGGAACAAACAGAATACTACAAAGACAGTAAAGAATGTTTTTCTAAACAACTCCCCCTGCTCTAGTCCAATATTCATATAATGAACTAAAACAATGAAGAACAAAACAACAAGAAATATTGGTAATAACAAATAAATAGGAAGACCTGTACCAAGGAAACTAAAACTTAAGAAATATAGCATTAACAAAGAAAGAACATATGAAGTAGTTCTACCAACATGAACTAATGGAATTTTTTTAAATAAATTAACATTAAAAACATTTGCCATTAAAAATGATCCGTAATTACCTAAAAACACTAAGAAAAGTAATATCAGAAGAAGAAATGCTTCATATATACGATTAAATTTTTGAAAAAAGAAAAACTCAATAAAAAGAACTTCTGAAAACACAAATAAGCTTGATTGAAGAAGATAAAGGAATGATTGCTTTTTAACTTGAAAATTAAAAGCCCACAGTAAACCTAGGAAGGAAGCTACGAAATAAATAGCACTTGTTAGATAAATATTTAAAATAGTCTCTTGAGATTGAACTTGTGTTATTTTAGTAACAAACATGAACAGAGATATTAGAGCTGATAAAAATAATAGCTTCCCCCTCTTCTCATTATCTGATGTAAGACTGTTTATAGATGTCATAATATATCTTCCACATATTTTATACCTTTTGATGTCAAAACCCTACCTCTTGAAGTTCTTTTTAAAAAACCGCATTTCATAAGATATGGTTCATATACGCCTGATAAAGTTGAAATATCTTCACAAACAGCTGCAGCTAATGTAGACAAACCAACAGGACCACCATTGAAATGATTCATCATAACAACCAAAACCTGCCTATCTATATCCTCCAAACCTAATTTATCAACACCCAAAAGATCTAATGTATCTTGAACAACATTTATATCAACAGTTGTTTTTTTGTACTTGGAGGCATAATCTCGTGTTCTTTTTAATAACCTCAAACCAATTCTAGCTGTCCCTCTTGAACATTCAGCTAACAAACCCAAAGCATCCTCCGACATTTCTATATTCCACAATTTTCTAGCCCTATCAAGAATATTTATCATATCCTCTTTCTCAAAAAAATCTAACCTCTGTACTAATCCAAACCTATCCCTCATCGGAGACCCTATTTTACCAATCTGTGTTGTAGCACCTATCAATGTAAAAGGTTCTAAACTTAAACGAATAGTTTTTGCAGAAGGACCTTTTCCCATCACAATATCCAAAACACCATCCTCCATTGCCGGGTAAAGAATCTCCTCAACTACTTTAGATAGCCTATGTATTTCATCTATAAACAAAACATCGTTCGCTTTCAAACCAGTCAATATTGCTGCAAGATCACCCTGCCTTTCAATAGCTGGTCCAGAAGTAATTCTAATAGAAGAACCCATTTCATTTGCAATTGCCATAGCAAAAGTAGTCTTACCCAAACCTGGAGGACCATAAAACAATATATGATCAACAACTTCTCCCCTATTTCTTGCAGAATCAATCATCATAGAGATTGTTTTTTTCTCTTGTACCCTACCGATAATATCCTTGATTTTGGTAGGTCTTATCTTCTGTTCGGATTCCGCAGAAACAATCTCCTCATCATTAGAAACAACTACCTTACTATCTAATTCTTTATTTTTTTTACTATCATCAATACTAGACTTAATCATTTTTAGACAATACTTTTTTAACTAAATCTTCTATTTCAATTTCACTATTTGTTTTCAAAATAGCACCAGCATATTCAACATCTCCTTTCAATTGCTCTCCTGAAAAACCTAATGTTTTCAAAACCTCTTTCAATTCCTTCAATATATCCTTATTTTCATCACCCATTTGTTCAAAATCTACCTTACCTCTTAACTCAAGAATTATTTTCTGTGCACCTTTCAATCCTAAACCATTAACTTTGCTTAATTTTTTAGCATCACCTTGAGTAATAATTTCCTCTAACTCTTTTTTCGAATATGTTGATATTATAGCCAAACCAATCTTAGGCCCGATACCAGATACTGATATTAATATTTCAAAAAAATCCCTCTCCTCTTCTCTCTCAAAACCAAACAAAGTTTGATTATCTTCCCTTACATGAAAGTGAGTATACAAGGAGTATTTCTCACCCCGGGGTGGCAAAATATAAGTGCTAGGAACACTTATTCGATACCCTAGTCCACTTGCTGTCTGAATATCAATATATGAGTCTTTGGCTATATTAGTTTTTAGTACTATTCCTGTTATATATGAGATCATATTTTATTATACAGGATTTAATTAGAAGATGAATTACCTATATTTGCTAAATACTTCCAATTGTAGCAATAGCTACAGCTATTGCGTCAGCTGCATCGTCTGGTTGAGGAATACTTTCTAATTTGCACATTCTCTTAACATTCTCCTGCACTTGCCTTTTATCAGCCTTACCATACCCTGTAACCGCGTCCTTTACCTGTAATGGTGTAAACTCTCTTATTGGAATACCTTGCTTCTCTAAAGCTAATAGAACTACACCCCTAGACTCTCCAACAATAATCGCTGTCTTTGCATTATTGTAAAAAAGAAGTGTTTCTATACCACAAAACTCAGGATTATATTTTTCAATTAGTTCATTCAAATCATTGTAAATCTCATTTAACCTCTGGGATACTGACAAACCTTTATCTGTTAATATTGCTCCAAAATCCACAGGTATTGGATTACTATCTTTATCAAAATCAATAACAGCCCACCCTACTGTAGCCAAACCCGGATCAATACCTAATATTCTAATATTCTTCAACATTACTCCTCCTCTAGTTTAACATCTGTCCAAACCTCTTGCACATCATTATGATATTCAAATCTTTCAATTGCCTCTTTTGCCTTCGCCAAGCTATCACCTACAAGAGTTTTCTCTAACTTAGGTTCTTTAACTAGGTTAGCTTCTTTTAATACATATCCTAATTTTGAAATACTATCTCTGACAAAACCTAATTTACTATACTCTGTATATATCTCTAAAGCTTTTTTACCATCCATGTCGAAATCATATATATCCATAACTCCTTCAATATCCATTATCTTCATCATAACTTCTTCAATATCATCTGATACAAAGACATCCTCAGCTCCATATTTCTCACTTTTCTCCATATGACCTGCAAATATTATTATCAAACCTTTTACTTCAAAATTCCAAGAAACAGAACCTATTTCTCCCATACTACCACCAACTTCTTCAAACATTTTTCTTAACTCAGATACCGTCCTGTTCTTGTTATCCGTTAATGTATCAACAATTATTGACATTCCACCTGGTCCAAATCCTTCATATGTAATTTCTTCAAAAACAACACCATCTCCACCTTCTCCTGTTCCTTTTTTAATTGCTTTTTCAATATTCTCAATTGGAAAACCAACCTCTTTAGCTTTATCTATATACATTCTCAAAGTAGGGTTCATCAAAGGGTCTCCTCCACCCTGTTTAGCTGAATGTGTTAATTGTGCAGATACTTTTGAAAAGGCTTTACCTCTCTTAGCATCATTAGCTTCTTTCTTATGCTTAATGGTTGACCACTTAGAATGACCTGACATATTGAGAAATATTTATAAATTACTTAAAGGGTATTATACCAATTAAAAAGTCTTTTTTTTAGTGTGAATTTTTTATACTGAAACTATATATTTTTTCTCTTCTCTCTTTTCTTCTTTTTTCTTTTTTTCTTCTTCCTTTTCGACAACCATGTCCGATACTTTTTTATTACCTAAGCTCTCAGACTGTTTTTTACTCTCACTTTTCTTCTCATCAATAACCTTGTTTGTCTCATTTTTACTAGTTTCTTTTTTTACATCTTCTCTCTTATCATCATTTTCCGAATTGCTTTTACTTTCTTCTTTCTTAACAACTGCCCTATTACCCTTGTCACTATATGCTTGATCCGACCATCTCTGAATTTTCTCCTCTATCTCTTCTCTAGGAGTACCATATTTTTCTCTAGAAGCAACCACTATTTCACTCTTAAGACCGAATCTCTCATATCTTGGTGGTAATGATTTTGCACTGAAAGGTATTGTTGTCATACCATCAACACAAAGCTTTACATACATAGAGTAGGCATCTAAAGATACCAAATCATCTGAAGATACTACAGGAGCAAATTCCTTCTCCAATATATTCGCATCTGCCTGACTTACTACAAATGATCCAAGAGTACCAACATTACCAAAGATTGCTTGTTGTACTGTTAAAGGTAATTGATCAATATACTGATTGGTCATAACTAGGTTTAGACGATATTTTCTAGCTTCAGATAGTATTTTAGCAAAAGAATCCGTAGCAAAGTTTTGGAACTCATCAACATACAAGAAGAAATCTTTCCTCTCTGATTCTGGGATATCTACTCTTTCCATAGCAGTTGCTTGTAATCTAGTAATTATCATTCCACCGAGCAAAGAAGCTGTTTCTTCTCCTAATTTACCCTGAGCAAGATTAACAAGAAGTATCTTCTTATTATCCATAATTTCTCTAAGATCTATTGTAGACTTAACTTGACCAATTATATTTCTAGTTACAGCTGAAGCTAAAAATCTACCAACTTTGTTCTGTATAGGTGCAACTGCTTCTGCAAGAAGCCTTGGGTTTTGTGCCATCTGTGCAAACTCATCAGTCCAAAACTTATACAAAATTGGATCATTAACCTGTTTTAATATAAATTTTCTATAATTATTATCAATTAACATTCTAGGAACAGCAAGAAGTGATGTCCCCTGAGCTTCCAAACATGTAGCCACAGCGTTAGTCAATATATATTGAAGTCTAGGGCCCCAAGAGTTACCAAATTCTTTCTTAAATACTTCTACAACGCCATCAGCTATTAAATCTCTCTGAGATTTATCCTTAAGTTCAAGCAAATTAAAACCAACAGGATTAGAAACATCTGTAGGATTGAGATATACTACATCATCAATTCTGTTAGGTGGTATGAAATCTAACAATTCATCAACAACATCGCCGTGAGGATCCATAAAGCAAGCACCATCTCCTGCTAACACATCTGATATGAACATATTCTTAAATAGAGTTGATTTACCAGCACCTGTTTTACCTAATAAATAGAAATGTCTTCTTCTATCATTTCTTTTCAATCCAAACTCTATTCTAGCTCCACGATAATCAGTTTCTCCAAAAATTGTAACATCATCATCAATAGCTTTTGGCAAATTCATAGGAGGTTCAACTTTTCTAGCTCGACTCCATGAAATACTAGGGGTCTCTACAGAGATATTAGGTAAATGGTATAGAGAAGCTAATTCTTCAATGTTAATGATATCAAGCTCATCAGCAGGCATATATCTCGAAATAAAATGATCATATATTTCTTTTGCAGAGGTTTCTGCATCTTTATGAACAAAATTATTCAAATGAGCAGTAGTAAACTGTTTGAAACTAGCTACAACATCTCGAAGCAATTGTTCAGAACCCATTTGTGTAGGAGCTTTTGTAACAATTCTAATATTAAATTCAAATCCTAATTTCAACATCTTAGCTTCAATCTCACTCAATTCCTCCTCCTGTCCAGGTTGTAATTTAACAACCTCTTTCTGAGGAGCTTTACTATCTGCAGTAGTAGTTAATACAGTACCAATCATCCCTACTAATTTAGAAATAACTTTAAAGAAATTATTATCTAAATCTTTACCCTCTCTAATTGCAGTTATATATTTCTTAGATCTGTCCTGCCAATAGTTGGCAATTGGACGGACAACAATTTGTAACCATACTTTCTCTCCTAATTTTAAGTCGGACATAGCACCTGTAATAGCTGCTAAAGGATCTACTTCAAAATTACGGAATGTCTTTATTGGGAAAATGAAATCTTTTTCCATCTCCACCTCTCCAGTTGTAACAAAAGAATCTACATTTGAAGAATCCTCTTTTGTGTAATCCTTTACTAATCTAATCTCAGCATTTGGATATTGAGCATACACCTGACCCTCTACAAACTTAGAAATATGCTGAGGAACAGTAATGTAAAACTCTATCCCCTTATCACCACTTGATGCTATCTCAAAACTAATTAAATCCAATGATTTTCTAGAACCCTCTAACACTCCGTGTATAGATGCAAACATTTGTTCAGCAGCCAACGGAGTCTTATCGTTCTCTCTTGGGACTAACACTTGCATAACAACTGGATTACGAATCTCTTCAAAAACCTCTATTTCCTCTGCAGAGTTTTTACTTGCAAACCAAAAGATGAACAATATAAAGAATGCAGAAAAAACAAGAATTATTAACATTGCAATGATCATTTCCATATTCGAAATTGTAGATTAAAAGAGATTATTATTCAACTTAAAAACTATACATTAATTTTATATCCTGACCCAAAACAACAATTATATCCCCCGTAGTCATAAAAGATGGCCTACCTTCAATCAATTCATATGTACCAGCCAAAACTTCATCTATTATTTCCAAAGAATTTGAGAAACTTTCTTTATCTACAATATATACAACAGTTTTATCTACAACCTTTGGTGCGTTCTCATACCTAACAACATCACAACCACTATTTTCAATCTTACGACCAAACTGCAAGGCAGCTCCGCCTACCCCACTTCCGTTATACACCTCTACCCGAACACGTTCTTTTTCTAATTCTCTATCAATAAGGGTGTAAATATTTTTTCTTAATATTAAATCAAATTCATTATTCTTAAAGTAATTAACAACACCTCCTACATTTGATAATTCTTCGATAGAGTACTCTGTTTTTGATGTATCGATAGCAATAACTCCTCTGTTTTTTAATAGTGATCGAGTTTCTATTATGTGACTTACAACTGTTCTAAAAGGAAGATCTGAATATATAAGTCCATCTATATCCTTAATCTTTGAAGCCCCTTTGTAACTGTCGATATGAGAATACGTATTTACAAATTTATTAAAGAAAAGATAATCCTCCGTTACATCCTTACTGTTATAGTTATCTTTTAGAGAATCAGTGCTTCCAGAAATCTCTCCATATATACTCTGATATTCACTCATAGCTTCTGTTGAAAACCAAATATAGCTATCAGATTTAATTCCTAACATCTGGTTTAATTGCCAAATGGAATACTCTATTCCCCTACCTTCTTGTATGAAGTCTCCAGCATATCTAAATGAAGAAACAGCTATAGCATTTCCAAAACTCTCTTCAAGACCCTTGGAATATATCCAGTTAGGGATATATATTAATAATGATTTGTTTTTATCCTTGTTATATATCTGAACATACACCTTATCTATCTTCCTTTCATTACCATATCCTTTTTCAAAAACCCAAAGGGTATTTTCAAAACTATCTTTTGTTTGTGAAAGAAGATAATACTGAGAGCCATTAGACAATGTCGGATCTACAGTTCTAATTGAGGTATAGGAAACAAAAAAGTAAATCGTATATCCAATCAATGATATTAGAAATATGAAAAAAAATATCTTCTTAAAATTAACTTTTATGTTAATTTTCTTTTTTTCTTCTCTATGTTTTTTTTTATGTGTTTCTCTTACAAAACCCTTTCTTTTTTTCATACATCCAAATTCTTTATTACAATATATTTACCTTCGAAATTCTTAAAAGCCAACAATATTGACTCTAACTCTATTTTGTCAGGAATTTCTCGCCCATCTCCATATAGTGAATCGCCTATTATATTTATACCTAAACTTTTTAAAGTCGCTCGAATTTGATGCATTCTTCCTGTTTCTATTTTTATCAAAAGTTCATTATTATTCAATCTTTTGATATATGTAATAGCTCGTTTGCTTCCACCAAAATCATATTCTCTAAATATCATCCTCATTCTATTAGCGTTATCCCTACCAATATATCCTCTCATCCGATACCAACTATTATCTATTTTAAATTCATTGTTTACAAAATTTTGTACAACTTCATTCAACTTATAGTCTTGCTTAAAGAAATGTTTAAACTCTTTGTCCATTTCTTTGTATTCAATTTTAGCTAGATACAGCTTTTCTACCTCATGATTTTCAAATTGATTTTTCAAAAGCTTTTGAGATTCTAAGTTTTTTGCAAAAACAATCAATCCAGAAACCCCTTTATCTAGCCTATGAACAACACCGCACCTTTCTACATGTATATCAAATTCATATTTCTGTTCAAGATAATATCTAACGAAATTTGCTAGAGTGGCACTATCATTTTTCACCCCGGGGTGAACAATTGTCCCTTTCTCCTTATTAATTACTAAGAAGTTTTCATCTTCAAAAACAATATTTAAATCACCTTTTTCTGCTAATATTTGATCACTTTTATAATCTTGATCAACTGCTTGATTTATATAATCTTCATTTATCGCTATAGTTTCACCTTTTCTAATTTTGTAAGATCTTTTAACTTCTTTTCCATTTACCAAAACCCAATTACCCCAATTATTCTGCAAAAAAGATCTACTTGGTATATGAAAGCCAGATGTTTTTAATTGTTCTAAAACAATTTTATCTACTCTCTCACCTAAGATATTTTTTTCATCTTCTTTTATTTGCATCTTATTTACGTGGCAATTTAATTGGTTGATTAATATCTATAACCGAGATGCTTGATACTGAAGAGAATTTCTCAATTGAAACATTCGCTCTTTGTAAATCTACCAAGAAAAACACACAAGAAATTATTACCCAAGTAACAAAGATATATATATTGATTCTCTCTAGCATTGAGATTTCAATGCTTAGATAAATGTACATAACATATGCTGAGGATATTAATACTGATATTATTCCAATCCACGAGAAAAGACTTTTCTTTTTTTTAATCTTCGATATTTTTTTATTTAATAAATTGTAGACAATAGATACCAATATTAAGAAAAACAGGATTAGGACTCCTTGTAAAATCCAACTGATATTGTTTTGTTCGATTCCTATGCTTACAAAAGAGAAAGAGAGCATTGAAAGAGCTGAAAGATATATTGGGAAAAACATCTGCTTCCATCTCCATTTTTTGTAAAAAATAACTAACAAAGTAGTTATTAAAATGAAGCTAATGAAAAGAGATATCAAAACAATTCCTCCATCCCATATTCCGAAAAATCTCCAAGGTAATAGTCTGAACAAATAAATTTCGTTACCATATTTTTCATATGGTAACCAATACCATATATATCTAGAGAATGAATCCCAATTTAAAATAATGTAAGAAATTCTAGAAACTATAACAGATAAAAAAACCGATATTAAGAATGTATCAAATATCGAAGATCTGTTTTTTCTTGTTTCAACACAAGCTCTCCAATATACAAATATTCCAATAAAAAAGGTAATGAAAAAAAAGACAATGGGTGGTATGTCTTTAACAATATTGGATAAAAGACTTAAGATATTTTCCAAAAGGAATAAATCTACAATTTATATAGAATAATGATATCACAAAATAAGGGTGTTTTTAGAATTATCTTCGTTTAGATTTCTTTTTTGTTTTCTTCTTTTTATCTTTCCTGATCTGTAATTCTATTTGTTTTTTATCTTCTGTATTTTCTTTTCTATCGGGAATTATTGCTTTTATTTGTTTTACAATATTTCCATATACAAAAACAATTTTCTCTCCTACTTTAACAAAGATATCCTGCTGTGTCTTGTATCTGGTTTTTTTAGACTCTACAACTTCAGTAGCTTGATCTTTACTTTCTTTTATTTGTTGCTCCATTACTTCAGTAGATGGAGATTCTTCTTCTTTTGATGAATAATTTACTCTGTTACTGCAATATGGACAAAGTTTGTAATTTCTATCTACATATACATCACATTGAGAACATTTAATTTTCAATTCAAAACCACAATTAGGACAGAATATGAAACCTGGTAATAATTGGAATCCGCATTTTGGGCAATCACCTAATTCAGATGTTTCGTATTTTAAATATCTTCTTTCTAAATCTGACCAGTATATTTCTTCAATTGTTTCGTTTGGTCTTATTATTAAATATATTATCCAACCAACGATATTAAAAATAGCAACTAGAAGGAAGTATGATATTCTTTTGTAAATATTACTTGTTCTTTCTCCTGAATCTAACCAAACTCAACCTAAAACGACTATCCATTAGATTATTAA
>CALLXA010000069.1 GCA_938015795.1 uncultured bacterium
ACAATCAATCATGCCACCTTTCTATATAAAGGATTGGGTTGAAGTTTTTGAGATTGTTAAAAAATATACTAACCAAGAAACTTCATATCATCAATTACAAAGATGTTATAGAACAACTGTAGAGATAATAGAATTTGCAAATAAAATATTTAAGAAATACTTTCCTAAAAGTTACAAACTTCCAGAAGCAGTATTAAGACATGGTGACCAAGTAGATATTATTGATACTAAAGATAATCTTTCCAAATCTCCTGAAGATCTTAATAAACTTATCAACATTATAAATAATGATTTTAAACAGGAGATAGCTACCTGTGCAGTTCTTTGTAGAGATAGAAAACATGCACAAGAGTTGTTCGAAGCACTAAAAACAAAAGAGAATCTTTTAGAAAGATATTTGGTTAACTATTTAGATAATGACTACAAAGACGGAATCATTGTTTTGCCAATTGATCAAGCAAAGGGTTTAGAATTTGATACTGTTATTATTGCTGATTTAAACAATACTTACTATCCAAGTACAGAGCTATCTACCAGATTGCTATATGTCGGTATAACAAGAACTTTACACAGGTTACATATATTTAAAAATAAAGATTCAGAAATACTTTCCTAAATAATATGAATAACGTTGAGCTTAATAACTCAAAAGACTCAGAAGAATCCGTAGTAACTATTAATCTAACTAAGATCCCTGATGATATGGGTCTAGAACCTGTTATCAAACAGATTCCTTGCGAAAACAGGTGTATACTCATACCTTACGGTAGTCCAAAAATTTCTGGAGTTGTTGATTTTAATCGTTTTTTAACAGCCTTTCTTATTTCTAATAATTTTGATGGGGAGAATAATTTACATGTTTTCTATCCAACATCAGATGAAAACCCCAAAACGGGAATACATTATATATTTACTGAAACACAAGCAAGTACTATAGAAAGCGCATTCTTAAATCATTTACAAGGTAAATAATCTTGTAAAAACAGTTTATCTGTATATAATAAATATACAAGCTTTATATTTCTAGAAAGAGAACATGAAGAAGAAACTAGCAAGAATAATATCGGAAATAATGAACGGTTTTGCGACAATGCTACTACCAATGGTTATTACTATTTTAATATCAGATGTTTCTCTTAAAACAAAACTTCTACTCTCCTCCTACTATCTTCTTGCAGGAATATTGCCATATATAATTTTAAGAAACTTTAAAAAAGTTTCTGATTATGAATTTACAGATAGAAAAGAAAGACCACCCTACTTCATAATATTAACCGTTCTATTTTTAATAGGGTATATATTTGCAAAAAGCACTGGAAACATACAGATTGAAAATGTTGCATATGCCCAGATATTAATAACTTTCGTATTTACAGTAGTGACATTCTTTTGGAAAATTAGTGGACACCTTACATATGGAACATTCTTTCTATGTACATTAATCTATCTTTTTCCAGAAACAAACAATTTGATATATATTCTTTTCTTAATTCCTCCACTTTCTTGGTCGAGAGTTGCATTAGAGAAACACACATATTTACAAACATTTGCAGGAACTTTTCTTTCACTACTCTTTTCATTTTTAATTTTTCAAATTCTTTGATAAAATCGACATAACATTAACTTGTATATCTACCCATTTGGAAAATTTAAATATAATTGAATTAAGAGAAAAACTGTTAAACAAAGAAATATCTGCTAAAGAGATTGTTAACTACTACCTTTCTAGAATAGAGAGACTGGATAAAGAATTAAATTCATACATAACGGTTAATACAGAGCTTTCTTTAAACAAAGCAGACGAATTTGATAACAATTTTGAGAAATTCAAAAATAAAAAACTTTCAGGAATCCCTATTGCTGTAAAAGATGTGTTTTCAACAAAAGATATTTTAACAACAGCAGCTTCACACATATTAGACAATTACAAACCAGTATATAACTCAACTGTAATTGAAAAAATGCTAAATGAGGAAGCCATTATACTTGGTAAAACAAATCTAGATCAATTTTGTCATGGATCTTCAACAGTAACTTCATACTATGGTACTACTAGAAATCCTTGGAACAAAGCGTGTTTACCAGGTGGATCTAGTGGTGGGTCAGCAGCTGCTATATCAGCAGATCTTTGTGCAGGATCGTTAGGAACAGAAACAGCAGGTTCAATTAGGCTGCCTAGTTCTTGGTGTGGGAATGTTGGTTTAAAACCTACATATGGAAGAGTATCTAGATATGGTATTCTTGCAATGGGATCTTCTCTGGATTCACCAGGACCAATTGTTAAAACTGTAAAAGATGCAGCATATCTTTTAAATATCATTGCTGGGTATGATAAAAGAGATTTCACAACATACAAAGATACACCTAATGATTACTATAAATCTTTAACTAAAGATACTGTTAAAGGTATGAGACTAGCTATTCCAAAAGAGTATTTAGAATTAGAATTAGAGGATGGAGTTAGAAAGAATTTTAATAATGCTGTAGAGATATTAAAAAAGGCAGGAGCAATCATTGAAGAAGTAAGTATATTGGATCCTAAATTTGCAATGGCTGTATATACAATTACATGTAGAAGTGAAGTTTCATCTAACTTAGCTAGATATGATGGAACTAGATATGGCTTAGAAGGAATGAATAAAGATACTGTAAAAACATATTACGAATCAGTAAGAGGTGATGGTTTCGGAGAAGAGAACAAACGAAGAGTTATGACAGGTACATTTTCTCTTTCAGCTGGATATGCAGATGACTATTTCAAGAAATCAGAACAGGTTAGACAATTAATAAGGGAGGATTTTGATAATGTACTTTCAAAATACGATGCTATTGTTGCACCTACAACACCAAGTGTTGCATTAAAAGATAAGGATGCTGACAATCCATTGTTTGGAGAAATAGCTGATGTTTTAGCAGAAGGCAGTTCAGAAGCAGGCCTACCTGGCCTTACAGTACCTTCAGGACTATCCAATGGTATGCCAACAGGTATACAGTTTATTGGTACTCATCTAGCAGAACAGAAAATTTTAGATCTTGGTTACACAGTAGAACAAGAAATCGGAAGATTGATACTTGATATCTAAACAGTACCTACTAAATTACCACTTTCATATCTCTTCAACCCCTGATTAAAGAGTACTATTCCACCTAAAAGCCAAAAAGCTGCAAAAAATGTAAGAAGCAATAATTTAGATAAATCAATATCTTTAATTATATCCACTGGCATACTACTCATAAATATTGATGGAAATACAAATGTAAACAATACCTTTGGTATGCCTTCAAATATTTTGTTTGGATATAAAGCAGCTCCCAATGTGGCATTTAACAAACTGTTGGATAATTCTTCACTGTTTGATAACCAAAAGGCCAATGATTGAGTAATGATTAGATATCCTGCCCACAATAATGTTGCTAATATTATAACTACAATAGCAATAATAAATTTTTCAAAAGAAAATCCTGTTATTATAAAATATATTAAAATATTTACTCCACCTTCAAAAATATCTCCAAAAGCAGATATTTGAACTTCTGAGAATATCATACTTAACAAAACATTCTTAGGTAAAACCATAAATTTATCAACTTGACCGTATGTAATATTCTTAGAAATATTTCTAATTCCATATGTTAAAGCAATTGAAAAACCATAAGCTAAAGCAACTACACCCTGTAGACCAAACATCTCTTTAAATGTCCAGCCATTAATATCTCCAAACTTACGAAATACAAAATACCATACAATTAAGAAACTTAGATTATTCAGAAACATACCAATTACTTGTATTAAGAAAGATGATTTATATGCCAAAGCTATCTTCATATTTCTTTTAACCAAGGCTCTCAACCATTGGAAGTTAGCATTAAGATTACCTTTCCTATTAATTTTTCTTTTATTCATATTGTTATCCTCCATGTATAGCAATCCTTTTATTAGCATTTTTAAACATTAAATTGTTAATAACAAAAAACAATATTATCCATAACAAAAGTATGACAATTATAAATACAGTATTAAAGCTATCCTCAAAAATTCTTCCTACTACAAAAGGTATACCTAGAGGATATATTAATGAAAATATTTTCATCCACTCAGGAAGTATAGCTACAGGTACAAATGTTCCATTAAAAAGCCATGCCAATCTTGAAAATACTTGATATACAGGACCTGTTTCCTCGATCCAAAAAGCTAACATACCTATACAACATTCAACTAATATATTTAACATAACACCAAGGAGACAGAGGATAATTACAGCAAGAATCATAGTAAAGGTAATATCTGGAACACCAAAAACAGGTATTAGAACAATAACTGTTGCTATTGAAAAGATAATGAATTTGAATATTCCGCTTATAAATAACTTGGCGTATTTAGAATATAAAAAGTTGTATGGCTTATTTATTTGAGTTGCAATATTCCCACTTTTTACATCATTCTGAAACTCATTAAAAACATGTCCCGAACTCTGATATACCAACTGAACAAAAGAGAGACTCCAAACAGCATCGACAGCCGTTATTTCTGAAACAGAAGGATTTATCTTAAACAAGCTCTGATATATCCAACCAAAAGCCAAAATTCGAATAATATAAATAGCTAATCTCCCCAATAAATTAGCTGGATACATAAAAACTTCCTTAACAGACCAAAATCCAATGGAAATATATTTTAAAAAACTATTATTTCTTTTCATAAATGCTTGTAATCACCTCTTCTAATGATGGATCTTCTATATTAATATCTGCAATATCATAAGTACTTACTATTTTTTCTAAAAATTCTTTAAAGTTAACCTTTTCTAAATCCATCTCCAAAGTAACATCAAATTCATTCTTATCTAGGACATTCACACCATCTCCATTCTTAAATTCAGTTGGTTTACTAAATCTAACATATAGTTTTTTCTTCTTGATATATGTTTGTTTCAAATCCAATGTCTTTTGATCAATAACTATCTCCCCCTCATTTATAATTACTGTACGTTCACACAATGCTTCAATATCTCCAGTATCATGTGATGTTAGGAATATTGTAGTATTAAATTCTTTGTTTAAATTCCTTAAAATATCTCTTAAATTTCTCTTTGCAACAACATCCAAACCTATTGTTGGTTCATCCAAAAAAATTATCTCAGGATTATGTAATAAAGATGATATTATTTCACATCTCATTCTTTGACCTAAAGATAGTTTTCTAACTGGTTGATCTATAAACTCCTCAATTTCAAAAAGCTTAATCAATCTATTTAAACGATTCTGAAATACATCATGCTCAATTTCATAAATTTTTTCATACAAAACAAACGAATCCCTAGCGGAAAGATGAAATGATAATTGAGACCTTTGTCCAAATACTGTACCAATCTTAAAGGCTAACTCTTTTCTTTTCTCCCAAGGGCATAATCCACATACAGTAGCAATACCATTAGTAGGATTTAAAATACCTGTTAATATTTTAATCATAGTTGATTTACCAGCACCATTTGGACCAATCAAAGCTATTGTTTCTCCTTTTTTAACATCTAAGCTAATATTCTTTAAAGCTTGAACTTTCTTGTTCTTCTTCTTAAATATTTTACCCTCATTAAAGACAAACTCTTTATTCAAATCTCGTACATGTATAGCTTCCATTTATTCAATATAACTAGATTATTAGTCATATATAGTATTACAATCTTGACATTAAAACAAATATCTCTGTACACTATATCCCGATGGCTAAATATTCTTTACATATTAAAAATTTTTCTAAAAGCTTTGGAAACAATAAAGCTGTTGATAATCTTTCATTTGATGTTAACGAAGGAGAAATTTTCGCATTCCTAGGATCTAACGGTTCTGGTAAAACAACAACCATTAGATGTTTGTTAAAAATATATCAAGCGGATACAGGTACATTGTTGATAAATGATAAGGAATATTCAGAAGAATTTAATTCATTGATTGGATATCTACCAGAAGAAAGAGGACTATATACAGATGTTAAAGTTATTGACTTGTTAACATATACAGCAACCTTAAGAGGTATAGTTCAGGGAGAGGCAAGAAAAAGATCATATGATTACTTAGAAAAGGTTGGATTATCTGCACATGCAGATAAAAAGATAGCCCAATTAAGCTCTGGTATGCAACAAAAGATTCAATTAGGTGTTACATTAATTCACAATCCTGAAATATTGATACTTGATGAACCATTCAAAGGTTTAGATCCACTAAATAGACAACTCTTTGTAGATATATTAATGGAAAGAGCAAAGCAAGGTGCAACAATTCTATACAGTACACATGTTATAGATGAAGCTCAAAAAATGGCAGATATGCTTTTGGTACTAAAGAATGGAACAAGAATAGAGTATGGAAGCATACAAGAAGTTCGAAAAAGACACGGTAAAAATAATATTCACATAGAATTTACAGGAAAAGCACCTGAAAAATATAATAAGCTATATACAAGCATAATTACAAATAAAACAGCAGAGATAAGACCAAAAGATAATGTTGAGGTTAACGATATTATCTCCTCTCTAATTAAAAATGGTACCAATATAATAAGCTTTAAACTTGATTACCCTAGCCTAAATGAAATATTTATAAAAATAAGTAAGGATGAAAGATAGAAAATATTTAACAGTAGCAAAATTTGAATTTTTAGAAATGGTAAAAAAAACATCTTTTTGGTTGGCTACACTCTTCTTACCTGTTTTAATTGGTGTAATTGGATTTATATCAGGATATTCAAGCAAAGAAGCGATGGATAAACTAGAGAATTCAGATAACGAATTTAGTGAAATCTTTATTGTAGATAATGCCAATATTGTTGATTCAGAATTATTAAATGCACCTTTCTCTCTAAAGAATTCTCTTGAGGAAAGCAAAGAAGATATTAAAACCAAGCCTAAAACAGCTTTAATCTATTTACCCGAGGATTTTTTAGAGAATCAAAAATATGATATATATTTTAAGAAAACAGAATCTATACTTACTGGAGGAACTCTTCAATCAATTGGAAATGCTTTTATTAAGCAACAAGGGTATAACAAAATAGGAGATCCAAAAGTAATTACTCTCCTCAGTATGAACCCTAGTAGCAATCTGATTACTTACGATGAGAATAACCAAGTCAGCAAATCAGAATTAGAACAGTACATAATGCCAATTGCATCTCTCATGTTATTCTTCATTGCAGTATTCATATCTTCCTCCTTCATGTTACAAAGTGTATCCAAGGAAAAAGAGAATCGTATGATTGAAACAATATTAGCTATTGTAGATAAGAAATCATTAATAATTGGTAAGATGGTAGGTTTAACAGGAATAGTTTTAGTACAACTTCTTTTGTGGATCGGTTTAGGTGCACTATCATACTACATAACTACAACTCAAATGGATTTACAACTTCCTATTGATTTAACAAACATAGATTTCTCTACTTTACCTTTAAACTTGTACTTAATATTAACGGGTTTTCTTTTCTTCTCGGCAATAATGGTTGGAACAGGTGCAATAGGTACTGGTGCTCAAGATAGCAAAAA
>CALLXA010000070.1 GCA_938015795.1 uncultured bacterium
ATTCCATGACCTTTACCATAAGAAACATTATTATACCTTACTGTTGCTTTATTACCATTAATTACTAACTCTGCACCTGTATTATTTTTTAAATTATTATAATAAACCTGTGTATTGTTTCCAAAAACACGTATTCCATGATAATTATTATCAAATATCCGATTATATTTTATACTGGCATTGTTTCCTTTAATATAAACTACGTAATTTCCTTCTTTGTTAATAGAATTGCGGTTTATATTGTTATATTCTATTTTTAGTCTGTTTCCATTGACTTTTAAAGCATTACGCTTATTACCTGATATATTATTATATCCAATATACACATAATTTCCTGCAAATATTATCCCTTCAATAATGTTATTTCTAACATTATTATCTTTGAAATTAGTGTTGTCTCCTGTGATTTGTATTCCAATATTATTGCTTGTGAAATTATTGTTAAAAACCTTATTATTAGCTCCACGACCATATAATCCATATTCTTTATTACTATTAAAAAGATTATATTGTATCAGAGTGTTAGTTAATTTCAGACTGTATACTCCACTTTTACTATTGCTTGTAAAAATGTTGTTGGTGATTGTTTCTTTATCACCGTTTAAAACTAGTCCATATCCTTTATTATTAGCTATATTATTGTTATTTATTAGTATGTTGTTTCCTGTTAATCTTACACCATCATTAAGGTTATTTTTAACATTATTATTTGTAAAAAGAGTATTATTACCATTAAAAATGAGACCAATATTATTATTTGTGAAGTTGTTATCATGGATTTGATTTTGGTTGCCTGTAATATACAAGCTAGTGCCTTTATTATTTTGGAAATTATTATTAATTATCCTGCTATTTTGAAGATTACTGCTGTATATCCCATGTCCATTATTATTTAAAAAAGTGTTGTTTTCAATAACAACATTATTTCCTACTTTTATTATAATGGCTGTTGCTTGATTATCTGTGAAGTTGTTGTTTTTTATTTCTTGTGTGTTTTCTATGTAAATAATTGCGCTATTAGTATCTGTTGCTTTGTTATTTGTGAAATTAGAAAATATTATATTACAAGTAGATTCTGAATATATTGCTCCTCCGTTACGTCCGGAATTACTATTAAAATGAGAATTGTTAATCAGGAGTTTATTAGTGTTTGAGGAGTATATTGCTCCGCCATTATTTTTTGCATCATTTTTGGAAAAAATATTATTTTTTGTTGTTAATATTCCAATATTAAATATTGCTCCACCATTATTATCTGCATTATTATTTGTAAAATCACTGTTATTGATGTTTATTGTGTTTGCTGAGTATATTGCTCCTCCATTGTTGGTAGCTTTGTTTCCTGTGAAGTTAGAGTTTGTTATTTTTAATGTTGCTGTGGTGTCTGTTTGTATCCATATTGCTCCACCTATGGGAGCAGAATTATTAATAAAAACACAGTCTTCAACAGTATTATTAGTCCCTAAAAGATAATATAAAGCTCCACCACCATTTATAGCAGAGTTGTTAATGAAAGTGCAGTTTATTATTCTTCCATTAGATGAATGTGAGTCTATTGCTCCTCCTCCTCCACCACCAGTTCCACTAGTTGTCTGAGCAATATTTCCATAAAAATTACAGTTTTGAATTAAAACATTTATTGACTCATTGTTTAAAGCAATAGCACCAACCACAGCTTTATTATTTATAAAATCACAATTAACTATAGTTAGGTTAGTTCCATTTGACCTTAGAGCTCCTCCATAAACATCAGTATTAGCATTAATAAAAACCAGGTTCTCTAAACGAACATTATCCCCAGAAATAGCCATAATCCTAGAACCACTTCCTTGTCCATTTAAAACAGCTTTCAAATTATTAGATGAACCTTTAATAACAATATTATCCTGAATAACACTTATAGTATCAACACTACCACAAAAATAACTAATATTATTAAGAATTACAGCATCATAAGAACTACTAGAATCAATAACACCCTGAATACTATCAAAATCATTACCAATAACAGTATAATCAGCAGCAGAAACATATGACATAGATAAGGCAAATAAAAAGAAAATCAAAATTAT
>CALLXA010000071.1 GCA_938015795.1 uncultured bacterium
ATCATCTCTACAAGTAATATTGGTTCAGATTTGATTCAGGCAAATAATCGTTTAAGAGAAGGTAAGAAAAAGGATTACCAATCAATAAAAAAAGATATTGTTGAATTGTTAAGAGCTTATTTCAGACCAGAATTCCTGAATAGAATTGATGAAATAATAATTTTTGATTCTCTAACCAAGCAAGACATAAAAGGTATTGTTAAATTACAATTAGAAATGGTTAAGTCAATGACAGAAGGTCAAGGTGTTAACTTAGAGTTTGAAGAATCTGTTATTGATTATCTCGCAGAGATAGGATATGACCCTGATTTCGGAGCTAGAGAACTAAAAAGGAAGATTAAAAGTGAATTAGAGCAAACAATCGCAAGGAAATTACTTTCCGGAGAAATAATATCAGGGAGTCAAATTGTTATAAAGTATGACAAAAAGAAGAAAAAGATTGAGTTAATTAAGAAGAAATAGAAGGATACCTGGATAAGCTAGTACTCTTCGTGCCGCACTGCTAGTTGGTTAAATGGCGAGGGGAATATTTTAACTTAGAAGCAATAGAAACAGGAAAGAGACTTAATGGAGATGATAACATGGCAAAGAGAGTATATGCTTAAGATAATTGCTGATGAGGAGAAGCTGTTTAAACCGGAATGGTTACAATTCTAGTAAAAATATCGAGATAAGAGATAGTTGTGTTGGATAGGGCTTTTTCATTCGAACCAAGAGGTCTTAAAAACATCTCTTTCTTGACTATTTTCATCCACTAGGCCTTCACTTTGAGACTTACACTTTTTTAGGTCAAAATAACCCAATGCTAATAAGCATTTCCATGCATAGCAAACGAGTCTTGTTGGAACATATTGAAATTGGCGGGACATACACGTCTGGTACCAAAATGGGACAAATAAGACAGTGTAAAAAGGAAGATAAAATGTCTCATTCTTGATATAATCCTATTATGTCAAATATATACGATATAAATACAGTACAATCAAAGAATAACAAGGTAAAAAGCTTTTATGAGAGAGCTATGAAGGAATTAATAGACTTTTATGGTGTTAATTGGATAGAAAACACCCCTGTAATTTATCTAGTAAACAGTAGAGAATCTTTTGATATTATATCTGGATATAAAACAGAAGATTGGGTTGTTGGAAGAGCATTAAGTTATAACAAGTTACTTCTTCTTTCTCCTGAAAGCTATGAGAAAGAGAGTAGACATGAATATTCAGACGAAGAGTACTATTCCTTACTTAAGCATGAGCTAAGCCATCTCTTTTATATGATATTTTCTCAGGGTAAAGGACCTATATGGTTGGATGAGGGTTTTGCAATATATACTTCTGACCAATTAAAAACAAAAGAAAAACCACAAGAATTTAAAACTTTCATAAAATATTATTCTCACGAAGACGAGGATGTGTATTCAGAAGCAGGTTTTGTTGTAGAGGGGTTAATAAGGAAGTACGGGAAGGATAAGGTGATAGGTTTTTTAAAGGTATTACCGAATATAAATAATGAAGATAGTTTTAAAAATGAATTTGAGAAATATTTTGAGATGAAGTTGGATTACAAAGACTTACAGTGTTTGTTGTAAATAACTAACTCGAGGGTAAATAATATGTGTGAAAACTTTTTCACCCCCGAGTCTTCTTTGATTAACAGCAAATAGATTTCTCCACGATTAACTCGAGGTCTAAGAGTTCCTTTAAAAAGGAGTCTTGGGAGAAATCCTCTTCTGTTTTTGTCAAAGGTTTTTCAAAAGAAAGAAATTTCTGGAACTCTTCTTCGGAGAACACGATTAAGCCAGTTGTATAGCTTTCTGCGATTCCCCCGAAGGGTTCAGATCGATACTTGATTCTTGGTGAGATGATGTATTCCATCCTATACCTCCAAAGGCTTCATCATGGGATCGTAACCACAAATACTTTTGGTTGCTGCAAGTGCTGATGCACGGCATCCTCCATGGCAATGTGGAACTTGTTCACAATCCCTGCAAACTACTGGTGTATTCTTGAACTTACGAATATCCTCAAAAACTTTGGAATTTCTCCAAATGTCGATGATATCGTCTTCAAAAATATTTCCAGCTTCTTCTGGCCATTCTACACAAGGTCGTAATCCTCCGTTTGGTCCTACTACAATCTGTGTAATTCCTGCATCGCAGACATTTGACATAGAGACCAATGATGGATCGTAATGTGATGGAAGGCTGCAGAAGGGTAATCCACCTACGAATGAGATAGGCATTTTTTCTTGTGCTTTGCTCATCTGTTCATAGGCTTCCTCTAAATCTAGGTGTGTACATAGAAGCCCATTTAAAGCGGCTTGTCCACTAGTTGAAACAAGACTTACAGACATACTTCTTACACCTTTCTCGTAGAGAAAGTCCGACATTGGATATATATCTTCTAAGGTATCTGATGTTACAACCATGTTAACATTTAGGGATTCAGGACCTAGAATTTCTAGGGTATTCTTGATTCCTTGTAATGTCATGGCGTAAGCATTGTGATTTCCGGTTATACGATTGAAGACATCTTCTTCGTAGTGATGCATAGAAATTTGAATATTACGAAGGCCATTTTCCTTTAGATCTTTTAGCAACTTCTTTGTCAGTTTTGCTCCATTGGAGATCATTGTTACATCAACTCCGGCGTCCGCAAATATCCCAGATAATTCAGGAAGGTAGTCTACAAGAGTAGGTTCTCCTCCAGAGAATATTACTGAGAAAATTCTGCAGCGAATGAGTTCATTAGCAACGAAAATTGCTTGATCTTTTGTCATGTGTGCATGTTTAAAACTGCCTTCTTCTGATTTCCAGATGTTGTAACAGAAAAAACATTTGTACTGACATCTGCTCGTTAGCTCAATTTGTGCGTGTAAAGGTGTTTCTAAACGGATTACCTCAACATTTTTGATGATGGTTCCTTGGTATGGTGATACCATGTTTACCTCCTAACTTAAATTGGGTGGCAGATCGACAGAAACAGAATCTGCCACCCTTATGGTGGATAGACTCTACGTTCGACACTGTTGTCGGCAGGCAACGCATTTGCACTCGCACGGTGGCTCATAGCATTTGCAGTTGTCTTTGCACGATGACATCGTCAACATCTTCGGCACTTTTGGAGATTTAGGGCTCCATTTTGCGCCTTTTTCGACACGAATTGTGCCTCGCAACATTTTTCTCACCTCCTTTCTTTTTGAAAATTTTTAAAGAACATTTTGGTAACAGTGTGTTACACAATTAATTATACTATGGGGTGAATACCTTGCCGATAGAAACTGTACTACAAAAGGATTCTACCTTCGAACCGAGGGGTAGTAAAAAGTGGTCTAAATATGGACATTTTCATCCACCAGGATGTGAAATTGAGAATTAACTTTTTAAGGGGTAAATAATGAAGCAACCAAGGGGTTCCTAGAGATAGTAGACGGGTCTTGTCGCAACCTTGAATGAATGGCGGAAGGTATGGAATGGTATCCGAAATTATGATCTTAACAATATAAATATTACCCAATTATTGAAACTTCAAAATCTTTAAACTTCTTTTGTATTATTTTACTAGGTTCTTCTTCCCATTCACATATTTCAAAAGGTATATCGTTGTGTTCTCCTTGAAATTCTAATAATCTATCTTCCCATTTGTGTATATCTGATATGGCATATTCTTTGAGTAATTCGTATATTTTGGGGATATCATTCTTAGACATAAATAAATCTATATCATATGGATATGTATTACTACCCAATATATATTCTAATCCTGATGCTGAGAAATAGTACTTGATATTATTCTCTTTCAAGATATTAGTGAGGTACTTTAGAGTATGTTCCCATTTTGGTAAATTTTTTTTATTTATCTTTTGGTAATCCATACTTCTTCTAATCTTTATCCTCTTGAAAACATACTCTTAATTCAATAGATTCTTCAACCAGTTCAAGTATCGCTTTAAGCTTGTTTGCGATAGTTCTAGAACCCATATTTGCTTCTGTATAATAACCACCTTCTACCTCTCTAGCTTGTAGAAATACCTTTGGATCAGTTGATAATGTAAATATTTCTTTCATCTCTGGAGAAAAAAGTAATTCAAAGTTTTCTTTGTATAAATGTTGAAGAATAGCAGTATACATTCCAATAAAAGAGTTGTCTTCTGATTTAACACCATTAAGAGAGTAATAACTCATTACTTTACCAGTAGGATCATCTATCTCAGAAATTTCTACTTCTATAGCAGGCTCTTCCTCAATAACATAGC
>CALLXA010000072.1 GCA_938015795.1 uncultured bacterium
TATCTTCTTTACCAAAAACATTGACTGCCTGAATATCTAATTTGGGACCATAAAAAGCTGCTTCGCCCTTGGCTTCCTCGTACTCAACTCCAGCCTCTTGAAGAATCTCCCGCATGGTATTTTCGGTTCTCTCCCAATCGGCTCGACTGCCACAACCTTGGAATTTCGCTTTATCTGGATCAGAGAGTGAAAGTCGGAAACGATATTGATCAAAACCAACATCTTTATAGAAAGTGTCTAACATTTCTAATATTTCCAAGATTTGGCTTTCTAATTGTTCCTCTGTACAGAATATATGTGCATCGTTTTGAGTAAATCCCCTAACTCTTTGTAAACCATGTAACTCACCTGATTGCTCATATCTGTAGACTGTACCTAGTTCACCCATCTTAAATGGTAAGTCTCTATAGCTTTTAGGTTCTAATTTATAAACCATCATACCTGCTGGACAATTCATAGGCTTGAGATAATATCTTTCACCATCTATTTCGATTGGTGGATACATACTGTCTTTATAGAAACTTAAGTGTCCAGATGTTTCAAAAAGAATTTCTTTATTTATATGTGGTGTTAATATGTGCTCATAACCATAGCTTCTCTCTAGCTCCAACATATACTCTTCTAATATTCTTCTAATTCTATATCCCCTTGGTAACCATACTGGTAAACCTTGTCCTATCTCTGGAATAATTGCAAACAATTCTAATTGCTTCCCTAGTCTTCTATGATTATTCTTTTCTGCATCCGCTTGATTTTGAAGATATTCATTTAACTCTTCTTTTGTTGGGAATGCTGTTGCATATATTCTAGTTAACATTTTGTTTTTTTCATCACCTTTCCAATATGCACCAGCAGTACTTAAAAGTTTAATCGCACCTATTTCTTTTGTGTTTTCTATATGAGGACCTCTGCAAAGATCTGCAAACTCACTATCTCCTGTGATATAGAAACTCAATTCTTTATCCTCGATACCATCTAACAATTCTAATTTGTATTTTTGGTCAGTTTTTTCAAAATACTCAATAGCTTCTTTTCTACTAAAGAAAACTTGTTTTATATCTAAACCTTGTTTTATTATTTTTTTCATCTCCTTTTCTATCTTTGGGAGATCATCCTCTGTTAATGGCTCTGAGAATTCAAAATCGTAATAAAAGCCATTATCGATGGCTGGTCCAATACCTAGTTTTGTATCGGGATATAGTTTTAAAACAGCTTGTGCTAATACATGAGAAGCTGAATGTCTCATTTTTTCTAATTGTGATATTTCTTCTTTTTTGTTCATGATTAATAGTTTTTAAAAATTGGGAAATTTAAAGTTTGGAAAAATAGAATGCATTATTAAAAGCATGTGGGATATACGATTTTACAGATTGTGCTTTTTCTTATACCAAGTATTTTGTACATTGTTGTATTTTATATTTTTGTAGGCTTTTTTGCAATTGTTATTTAACAATAAGTAATGTTATTGCATTTAGACCAAATATGTATGTTTCTGAAATTTCAACATATTCAAGGTTTAATTTTTCTAAGAGATATCTTCTAGGGTGTTTAATGATAAGAGCTCCAGGAAATCTTTTTTGAGTAGGATCTTGTACCAAAGGTAATAATTGAGATGCCATATTTATAACACTTTCCATTTTATATGTATTTTTTGTGTTAAATAATTTATATGGTGGATCCATAAAGATTATGTCAAAGCATTCTTTATCATCAGCATCTTTGTTTATCTCTTTGTATAGATACTCTTCTGTTTTTGATTTGATTATATCGGTTTGAGGTAAGAATCCTGTATGTGCAACATTTTTCTGTAATACTAAATTTGCACTTTTGGATGCATCTACCAATGTTGCTGATTTAGCTCCTCGAGATAGAGCTTCTAATCCAAAAGAACCTGCACCTGCATATAGATCGAGAACTGTTTTGTTTGATATGTCTTTGTTTAAGATATCAAAAATTCTTACTTTCATTCGATCTGTTAGTGGTCGGGTTGTTTTTGGTATATCTATTTTAAAATTTTTAGCTTTTCCACCAGCAATCCTTACTTGTCCAGTTATTGTTGGCTCTTTATGTAGAAGTCTTTCCTTTAAGAAGGTGTCTTCTCTTTCTTCGTATTCTTGTGGAGTTTCTACTTTCCACTTGTTTTTCTCTTTTCTAACTTTTTTAAATGAATCATGTTTTAAGCTCATGGTGTGTATTTTACTATTTTATTAAGGTTTTTTCCATTATTAATCAATTTTAAGACCATCCATACCTATACCTTCCATTTGTAGTGATGAGTAAGAATCTAAAAAGGAGAAGGTTTCAGACCAAGGTCCTACTGTGTCATCTGAGTCCCAGAAGCGTATTCTCCAATATATTGTGTCTTTACTATTTGTTATTGTAAATCCACTGTATTCAGGGGATCTTGTATTATTTGTTACTGATGTACTTGTTTTTCCTGTATCCCAAAGACTTGTTCCATCAAATCCTACTGCATCATTTATCTCTATCTCATATGCTGTTGCACTATCTTCGTTAGGATCTGAGTAAACGGCTGAGAATGTTGGTATTGTAGGATTTGTAGATATTCTTCTTAATCCTGTTGGTGCTAATGGTGGTCCTTGCATTCTGAATGTATTGGTTGTTGACCATTCGCTTTGAATATCTTTGTTGTCCCACCATCTCATTCTAATGTAGTATTTGGTTCCATTTAAGAGTAATGTTGTACCTGCGTATGTATAGTTTGATGATCTTTGATGGTTTATAACGGCTGTTGTAGATATTTTTCCAGTATCCCACATAACTGTACCTGTAAAATCAGCAGTTGTATTAATCTCTATTTCGTAATATGGTGAAGTGTCTGTTTCATCCGAGTCTGTAAATATTGCACTGATAGTTGGGGTTGTAGTAGTTACATTTTTAGGATTCGTTTCTCCCTGTATTAATATGTTTGTTGGTGCATTCGGTTTTGAGTTCATAGTGAAGTTTTGTGTTTCAGACCAATATCCTTCTCCTTCAGCTTCTTGATTATCCCAAAACTTTATTTTCCAGTAATATTTCTCTCCATCTAAGAGTGTGTTTCCATTGTATGTAATGTCTGGGCATCTACTGTTGTTTGCTAATGGTGTTCCAAATGCTGTTTTAGTACTGTCCCACATTACTGTTCCTGTAAAATCAGATTTTGTATTTACTAATATTTGATAGTAATTACCTGTATCTGTTGTATCTAGATCTGAAAATACTGCACTAAACTCTGGTGTGTAGTCAACTAGACCTGTGGGATTGGTTTCTCCTTCGCATAATGGGGTCGAAGGTATTCTTGGTCTTGCGTTTACAGATTGTTCTGTGTCGAGAGTAATGTTTTGTGAGGACTTTCTTTGTATGAATATTGTTGATATATATGCAGCTAGAGCTTGTGTTGTAGAGGTTGTTGTTGTACAGCTGTGTGTGTGTCCTCCACCGGAAAGAAAGGATGTTCCAGAGGTGAAATAAACACCTGACTTCGTAGCGCTTGCATTACCTGTGTTAATTGTTACGGAGTGAGTATGTGTGGTTCCTGCAGATGATGAGCCAGCAGTAGAAGATCCTAAAGGATATTTGTTGTCCAAATTTGAAAAGCGATTCCATCCCAGAGGTGGTATCGCTGTAGACATCTCTATTATATTTGAAGTCGGTTGAGTATCATTAGAGGCTAATCCATATGTAATTGAGTAGTAAGGTAGATTGTTGTTTCCCGCAACAGTGGTTCCATTTATTGTTGTATGGTAGTGAACATCAGGTGTTGATGTGTTGTCTGCATCTTTACTGTCAAAGGTTGATGCTGTTCCTGTGTTATATCCTCCAGTTGTGGTGTGAGTATGTGTGTTGGATCCTCCTGTTGTTCCTGCTGTAGCGTTCCCACGAGGATACCTACCTTCTATAGTTGAATAGTAGCTAAAGTCTGAGGGCAGACTTGAAGAGTTTGTGTTGAAGAGTGAGATGCTTCCACTTGATATTGTTAGGTCTGTGTTTGAACAGAAGGATAGATTGATGTATGGTGGAACAACTTCTGCATTGTTTATATCAACTCTTGCGTTAGCATGGGTATGTGATGTTCTGAAAACACTTCTATTTTCGGAATCATCGTCAGCACCATTTCTTAATGTTCCCCCTATTTGTCCACCAGTAGTACAACTTACTTGCCTATGATTATGCAAACCATCAAAGCTTGTTCCGTATGTTTCTGAACCATATGGAAACTTGTTGTCATATATACTTTCTCGTGTCCATCCTTGAGGGCAGCTTGAACTGTTGAGTACAATGAAGTTACCACTCCAGCTAAGTTCTGCATTTACTGCGGACTCATTACCATAGTATACATATATTGTTGTTCCACCAGCAGGTAATGAAGGTATCTGTACCCAAACTTGTGTATTTGCAGTATTACACCCACCCTCTACCCAATATTCTAATGAGGTACTATCATCACTATCTACAAACCTTAAATCATCACAATCTGCTTGTAATTTACCATTGGATATTAAAGTTGCGGTATCTAATTCTATCAATACATCTTCATTTAAAAGTGTACTACCAGTACCTGTTACATCAATAGCTTTTCTATATACCCAGTTACTATCCATCCAACCTTGAATAGATTCACTATCTCGATTTGTTAAGTAGAAGATTAAACTTGTACCACCAAGTATTAAAATAGAAGAAGCGATGACTATTGATTTCCGAGATATTTTCATATCCCCTATTGTAGCAAAAACTACTTACTTTCTCTTGTAATTTCGTAAAGTATTATACTTGCAGCATTGGCAACATTTAAGGACTCTTTCATACCTCTCATTGGTATCTCTATTATCTTGTCACAAAGCTTCAAGATATCATCATTAACACCACTCTTCTCATGACCAAGTACAATAGCTACTTCTTCGGGATATTCTACCTCTTGAAAATTGACACTATTATCTGCAAGTTCTACAGAATATATAGGAATATTCTGTTCTTTTATCTCTTCAATAGCTTCCAATGTTGTATCGTAATGTTCTGAAGGAACCATATCAGTAGCTCCTAAAGCAGTTTTATCTAATTTAGGATTATCTATTGGAGTTGTCATTCCACAGAGATATATTTTTTCTACACTACCTGCTCCATCTGCGGATCTAAAAATACTACCAACATTAAAAACAGAACGTATATTATCTAATACAATATGAATTTTCATCTAAAAAGATTATCTAAAATATATTGATGGCTATTATCATCTTTTACAATCTTTTTTGCAACCAAACGAGCCATTTTTAAAGTCTGAATATCATGTATAGAGGCTACTTTAAATTGAAGAGTACCTGATTGTAATTTACCATACACCTCTCCAGGTCCTCTTGTTTGTAAATCATACTGTGCTACATCAAAACCAGAAGAGTGTTCTGCAAAATATTTTAATCTATCAATTGCAACAGTATCTTTCTCTGCAGCTATACTTGGTATGACATAGCAGTATGATTGTTTGTCACTTCTACCAACCCTACCTCTTAATTGGTGAAGCTGAGCTAATCCAAATCTCTCTGCATCCTCTATGACTATAATTGTGGCATCTGGAATATCTATACCAACTTCAATAACTGTAGTGGATATCAATACATCAAAAACTTTGTTTTTGAATTTTTCTAACAATTCTATTTTCTCATTTTCTTTTAACTTGCCATGTAAAAATTCAACCTTAAGATTACTCAACTCGTTCTCTTTCAGTAATTCGTATTGTGTAAGTACAGATTTGGATGAATAGTTAGAAGAATCTTCAATTAAGGGATATATGATGAAGGCTTGTTCTGGATTATTATTTTTTTTACTCTCAAGAATATGGTTAGATATCCAATTAAAACAATCAGATCTTTTTTTGTAAGGTGTATAGAATGTTTTAATCTCTTTTCTTATGGAAGGTTTCTCTCTTATTTCTATAACATCAAGATTTCCAAAAAATATCTCTGTTAAACTTCTAGGTATAGGGGTTGCCGTCATTGTTATATAGTGAGGAGAAAGTTTTTTGTTTTTTCTAAAAAAATCTCTTTGTTCTACACCAAACCTATGTTGTTCATCAATAATTATTAGATTAAGATCTTTGGGTATTTCTTTTTGAAAAAGTATTGCATGTGTACCTATTATTAATTTGTTATCAGCATCACTTATTATTTTGTTTTTTGATATACAAAGATCAATACTGATATCAAAATCCTTGAAAAGTTTTTTAAATGTCTCAAAATGTTGTTTAGCAAGAACTGTTGTTGGAGCAATTAGTATTGATGAATAGCCATTAGATATTGTATTTAAGATAGTTGCAGCAGCTACTACTGTCTTTCCACTACCTACGTCTCCATTTAGAAGTATATTACTAGGTTTCTTGCTGTTCATAGCAGAGAGAGATGATTCAATTGCTCTATTCTGATCATTTGTTAATTCATATGGTAAGGATTTAATAAAAAGATTTAAGATCTTTGAATTAATGTTAACTTCTAAGGCATTCAAATCTTTTAGGTATTTATTTTGTTCCTCGATCTTTATCGAAAGATAGAGCATTTCATCAAAAGAGAGTCTTTGTCTTGCACTCAAGATATCTTCTGAGCTATTTGGATTATGAATTTTCTCTACAGCATTAGGAAGTTGTAGCAAATTACTTTCTTTAAGAAAATCACTATCCAATGGATCAGTAATTAATTCCTTGGCTATAGGTAATGTGTTTTTTAATATATTTCTAATATTTCTTGATGAAAGACCTTTTGTTTCGTGATATACACCAATCAATTTACCTAAATGATTTTGTTCTTCAATATCCTCTTTTAATTTTTCAAACTTAGGATTATATATATTCTTTTTATTCCCTTTTACAGTAACCTTACCATCAAAGATATATACATCGCCCTCTTTTAGGGCAGAGGCTACATATGGTTGATTAAAATATGAAAGGGTTAATGCTTTTGTATCATCTTTTACTCTAACAGAAACAATTTTAGAATTTACTCTCTTTGCATATACAATTTCAGCAATGAATGTCCCTTCACCGTTTTCTAAGAATGATTCAATAGAATTTATTTGAGAAGTATCTTGATATCTAAAAGGTATGTGAAAAAGTAAATCTTTTACTGTCTCAATATTTAAATTTGAAAACCTCTTAGCTTGTATATCACCTACTCCTTTAATATCTCTGACAGAGGATTTTAAGGACAGAGTTTGCATTTTATATTTCTAAGAGACTTAATACTATTGGTATTGCCATTCCTCCTATTAGTATTACTGCAATTCCAATATTTATTATTGAGTGAATTTTCTTTTTAGTTTTTTCTTTCATATTGAGATTGTATATTTAAAATATTATTAATTCAATATTTATTTATTCCTATTTAAAGCTTTAATAATTTTGGCTTTAGAAGAAGGAGAGTTTACAAATTTAAGAGCTTTCTCATTTTGAGAAACTTTTCCCTTTTGAGTTATTATATGTATTACATCGCCTGTTTTTGGTATGTAAGATAATGGGATTGCTTTGTTTTCAATTTTTGCAGCTATTGCACTGTATCCTATCTCTGAGTGAACCTTAAAAGCAAAATCTAAGACTGTATCATTAAAATCCAAATCTACAATTTTACCTTTTGGTGTGAATACAAATTTCTCTTTTTCAAATATCTTGCATTGTATAGGTATAGATCTGTATTCATCTCTCATTTTTTTATGATTTTCAAAATTGTTATGTATACATTCAACCCAATCGTATGAAGTATTTGGTTTGGCAAATCTACTTAAACTTGCTTTATATGCAATGTGTGAAGCTGTTCCGTATGTGTTTGTATAGTGCATTGATTCTGTTAATATTTGTACCTCTACCTCTATATCGGAAATTTTTGGAAAAACAACAGGACCCTGCATTGCCATGTAGTTGTTTGGTTTTGGATGTGCAATATAGTCATCAAACTTTTCATATATTAATTCTGCTTGATCCATTATCTTTTCTAATATTTTGTAACAATCTTCTTCGTTTTGAGCTATTAATCTAAAACCAATTAAGTCAGCAATTCTATCTAATCTTGGATTTATCCATTCCTTTTCATACTTTCTTAATTTGTTATATATACTGTATTTACTTTTTATTCGACCTTCAATTTTAATGTTCTCATTTACGGATTTGGATATATCTTTAAGAGCATCCATATATTTTTTTAAGAGGGAATCATCAATATTATTTGCTTTTAATGTTTTAGTTATTGTTTCATATTCATATGGTTTGTATGTCTTAAAAGCATTCTCCTCTATTTGTTTCTTTAATTCTCCAAGATTAATATATTCTGCTAATTTACCGTATACATTGAAAGATTTTAAAATTTTACTTTTTCTTAACTCCTCTGGCAGGTATTCTAATGTTTCTACATTGTGAGCAGCACCTGCTAATTTTACAAGCACAGGCCTTAGGTCTGTAGATGTGTTTAAAATATATTTTGTTATTATTTCTGGATCTGTATCTACGCTTGCAGTTGCTTTACTAATTTCTTTTGTTTTAGAAATTAAGTTAAAGACATCTTCTCCAAAAACATTTTTTATTTCGAGAGAATTTTTAACATCTTTTTTAAAACAGCTATGAAGTATTGTTGCTATTAGGGTATCCGTATCACAGGATAGTTCTGCTAATGTAAGAGATGCTTTTAGTGGGTGTAATACAAAGTCTTCACCTGAAAGTCTTTTTTCATTATTGTGTTTTAATTCAGCATATTCTATTGCTTGTTTGATTAAGTCTTTGTATTTAGATGGACTCTTTTCAATTATTTGTTTAATTATTTCTTGTTTATTCATAATAAAAAAATCCCCTTATCTATAATATTGGGGATTTAAGTAATTCTTTAACTTATTTCCCCCGGTTATGTCTTTGGAATTATTCTACATACCCTTCGACCAACCTTGAGTGTGAATGGTTGCATGGCATGTAGTGTTAGCATATATTGCCAATCAGTTTGTTTTTCATCATTAATTTTCACCGCACCCTGCTCTATTAATCTTCTTGCTTCCGATTTGCTACTTGAGAAATTAGCTTTAAGTAAGAGTTCTGTTAAAAGAATTTCTTTATCTTCTATCTCTTTATCTTCAATATTTTCATCTTCTGTATTGTTTTGGTATATATTTTCAAAATATTGTTGAGCTTTCTCTGCTTCTTCTTTTCCTTTTAATTCTTCAGTTACTCTAAATGCTAATTCTTTTTTAAGATTCATAGGGTTTTCTCCTGAATTGAATCTTTGTTTGTAAGTTTCTAGTTCATCTAAATCAGCAACTGTTAAGATTTCAAATGATGTCATTATTAACTCATCTGGTGAAGCCATTATCTTTCCATATATATCTTTTGAATCTTCATCAAGTCTAACCATATTTCCAGTTGTTTTACCCATCTTTGTTCCATCTGTTGTTTCTAAAAGTTTACCTGCAATTACAATTTTCTCTTTGTTTAAATGATTCATAACCATATCTCTTCCTGCCATCATATTGAAAAGTTGATCATTACCACCAACTTCAATATCTACATCCATCATTACTGAGTCGTATCCTTGCATTAAAGGATACATAAATTCATTTACATATATTGGTTTGTCTTCTTCCAATCTTTTTTGGAACATACTTCTTTTTAACATCTGTTGTACTGTAAATTCTGATGCTAACTCAATTACATCTGTGAAGGTTAGTTTCTCATGCCATATGCTGTTGTAAAGTATTTCAACAGGATTATCTTCATTGTTAATATCAATGATATGTGATGCTTGATCTACATATGTCTTCATATTCTCTTCCACTTGTTCTTTGGTCAGTTTCTGCCTTGCAGATGTTTTGTCTGAAGGGTCTCCTATTCTTGCTGTAAAATCTCCAATTAAAAAGATAACCCTATGTCCTAACTTTCTAAAATCTTCTAATTTTCTCATTCCAACTGTATGCCCTATGTGTAGGGTTGGGGCTGTTGGATCAAATCCTTGGTATATTGAAATTCTTTTACCAGACATTAGGAGATCTTTTAGTGCGTCTTTACTTGGGAGTATTTGTTCTACTCCTTTGTTTAGTATCCTATTTATTATCCTTTCATCTGTTTTTACAGAGGGTGTATTTTTCATTTACAAACCTATTATATATATATTGTAAAAAAGTTTCCACATTGTTATTATATTTTATTATGTATATGAAAAATCTGCTCAAAGGTTTAGTTAAATTTCCAATATTTTTGTTTTTTGTTGTTATATCATTCTTTTTGTTGAGCTCAAAGAGTTTTAATGTTTTAGGACAGGAGAATACGGAGAGTGTTTGGGCTGACGTTGAAGGAGTTATTAAAGTAACTGATTACGATGAAAATCTCCTAGAAAAAGATAATCTTCTTTTTGTAAGCTCTGAGTGTGAGGGTTGTTCTGAGTTAATTTCTGATTTTGAAGAATCAGGGGTTACTCCAGTTGAAGTAAATCTTTTAGATATTACTGAAAATACAGAGTTTAAAACTTTGTTAAAAGAGGTATATGATTCTTGTACTGATATTGATGTTGAAATGGGTACTCCATTCTTTTATTCTGAAGGTACTTGTTATGCTGGTTCTGTTGCTATTCAGGAGAGGATAACTTCTTTGCAAATTTCTTTGAAAGAAAATGTTTTGGTTAATGAGGAGTTTGATTTTCTTGATGCATATAAAACGAAGTTAGCAGTTGAGGACTTTATAGAGAAATCTGTAACTGATTTGGTTTTAGATAGTACTCAGATATGGGAATGGATTGTTCTTGTTATTACAGTAATATTGGCGATTGCTTTCCTTGTATATTGGATTATCAAGAGAAAGGATGTTAGTAAGAAAAAAAGAGTTGTTTTTGGTGTTCTACAAGCTGCTTTGTTTTTACTTCCAACCTTTTATTTAGGTTTTAAAGTAAATACTGCTGTTAATTTAGGTAATGAATATAGTAGTGCTGGAAATTGTGCAGATACAAATACCTGTGCAAGTTATGCTGAATTACAGGAAGCTAGAGCTGAAAAAGCTGCAGAAACAGGAGATTATTCTAGTAAGACAGCTAGGAATGCTAAAAAATTTGTAGACGCAAATGGTGGTTTAGGTAGTGCAAAATTAAAGGAGGTTGTTAGCTCTGGAAATGCCTTAACTATGTCTACTAGTGAGGCTATATATGCTGCTGCTGGCAAAAATCCTGATAAGGCTAAGGAGATAATATCTTCTATCACTAGTGGAGAGATTACGATCAAGGATAATATGATTACTACCAAGAAGGGTGGATACAAAATTTCTGTTTATAATGCAAATGGTGTCAGTCCGGCACAAATTTATATAGCACAAGTACAAGGTATTGATGATGGAATTTGGTGTGATACAGTTGCTTCTTGCGAACAAAAATTAAGTGAAAAAAATGCAAAAACAATAGCTAATTTCAAAGAAAAGGGTACAGGTGGCAATGTATTTCAGATAAGTGCTACTACAGGAGAATTAGTTATTACACCTGTAAATACCGCTATTATAGATGGGTATTGTGAATCAACAGTTAAAATTGATGGTGTAGGATCAACGTCGGGAATCCTTTGTAATTGTGAAAATGGTTTAGGAGGTTCTGCATATACAAGATCTATATCAGGTGCTTCTTGTGAGGCTGTTTGTGCTGTTCGATTCCCTTGTCCTGACTGTAACCCACCAGAACCACCACCTCCTGATGTACCACCATCTGGGGGTCCATACTGCGGAGACGGTATATTAGGAAATACTGATGGTGAAGAGTGTGAATATGGTGATCCTAATGGTGTAACATGCTCTTGGAATAACTGTGATAGTAGTTGTAAATGTCCTGATTCACCAGAACCATATTGTGGTGATGGAATTATAAACAATGATTATGAAGAGTGTGAATTAGGAGATCCAGAAGGTTTAACTTGTAGTTGGGATAATTGTAACCATGTACTATGTAAATGTGTAGAACCAGGATGTGGAGATGGAGTATTAGATGAAGGTGAAAGCTGTGAAAGAGGAGATCCTGATGGATTTGTATGTCTTTGGGATACAGAATGTAACCAATTAGAATGTTCATGTAAAGTAGAAACATTACCAACCTGTGGAGATGGAGTATTAGATAGTGGTGAATATTGTGAGAAAGGAGATCCAGATGGTGTAAGTTGTAAATGGGATTCATGTAGTAAAGCTACATGTACATGTCCTTCACCTAAAACCTCTATATTTGATGATACTCAACAAAAAATGTTGTTAGGTTTAGTATTAATAGTATTAGGATTCTTATTAACACCATTTACTAAACTACTATCCAACTACTACATGAAGATCGGTAATGGTATGGTAAGGTTTGGTAAAAAGATAGAGAAAGAAAGAATTGAGAAATTCGAAAACAAAGTACTTAGGAAGAAGTAGACTTTAATTTTGAGATAATATTAATATCTTTCTCTAAAAATTTAGAAATACCAAACCATTTCTTACCAATATCTTTCAATGATGCTCCTATATGATATATTTCTTGATATTATAGATGAATTCTGAAAAATATTTTGACGAAATTTAGCAAAAATTCTCATAATTAATATATTTACAGAAATAGCCCTTGGACTTCTTAAAACACTAGAAAGCATAGCAATTCCTTCTTGTGTAAATACATAAGGTAAATGCCCACCCAAAGCCTTTCGTGATGGTATAGCATTTTGCGATACCATAAATTCCACTTCGCTATCGTTTAATTGAAACATAAAATCTTGAGGAAATCGTTCTTTGTTACGTTTTACTTGTTCACGAAGTCTTGTTGTAGCAACAGTATAAAGTTTGGCTAAATCACGATCAAGTATTACTTGCTTGCCTCTTAAGATATAGATTTGATTTGTAGAAAATTCTTTAGTTATATCCTTCTTGATCATAGATCAATATAACAATTAAAGAATATGGATATAATGTATATAAAACAAAAGATATTAACTATTGAATATACTTCCTACCCTTTAACTTATCTGGTAAACACTGTTGATCTGACTTCTTGTTCTCCAATTCATGATCATATTCATACCCTTTTCCATATCCAAAATCTTTCATTAGTTTAGTTGGAGCATTACGTATGTTCATAGGAACTGGTAAATTACCATACTTTTCAATATCTTCCTTTACTAAATTCTCTACAACATATGCTGTATTATCCTTTGGAGCCTTTGAAAGGTATATACCTAATTGTATTAAAAAAACTTCACACTCTGGCATACCCAATTTCTGACAAGACTCATATACAGTATTAGCAAGAACAACAGCATTGGGATCAGCATTACCAATATCCTCACTTGCAAATCTAAGTAACCTTCTAGCTACATACAAAGGATCTTCTCCTGCCTGTAACATCCTCCCTATCCAGTAACAAGCTGCATCTGGATTAGAAGACCTCATAGACTTGTGTATAGCAGATATAATATTGTAGTGCTCTTCACCATTCTTGTCATAGTAAACAGGTTTTTGAACAGTATTAAGTAATATCTCTTTAGTAATCTCTGCCTTTTCACCATCCTTCTTCTCTGCTTCAGCCAATGTACTAGACATTTCTAAAATATTTAAAGCAGATCTAATATCACCGTTAGAAAGTTCTGAAATTAATTCTTTCTCTTTCTTCTTTATCTTTATATCTGGAAATTCTTGCTTACACACCCTATCCACTAAGTCATATATATCTTGTAATTCATGTTGTTTAAAAACAAAAACCTTAGTTCTAGAAAGTAAAGCACTGTTTACACTAAAAGAAGGATTTTCAGTTGTAGCACCTATTAAGATAATTAAACCTTTTTCAACATATGGTAACAAAGCATCTTGTTGTGCTTTATTCCATCTGTGTATTTCATCTAGAAAAAGTATTGTTTTTTTACCATACTGTTGATTTGAAATCGCAACTTGAACAATTTTCTTTAATTTGTCTTTTCCACTATTTACTGCTTGAAGCTTATGAAAATCGTAAAACAAATTTAAAGAAATAATGTATGCTAAAGTTGTTTTACCTGTACCAGGTGGCCCCCAAAATATCATAGAAGGTATCTTTCCACTTTCTAAAAATCTTTTAATTGGACCATTCTCTCCTACTAAATGTTTTTGTCCAACAAAATTATCTAAATTCTTAGGTCTATATTTTGATGCTAATGGTTCATAGTTTGGCATGTATGTATTATATCTTATTTTAAGAAGTTGTCTTGACATAACTATGGGATATTGATATCATTGCATTTATTTGTTTTTAAAAAGATATGTCTGAAAATTTTAAAGGTGAATCAATACCAGAATCAATACCAGAATCAATACCAGAATCAAATGATGATTCTATTTGGAAGAAAAAATATACAAGAAGAGAGTTTGTTAGACTTGCAGCAGGTGCTGGATTAGCTACGATTTTAGCAGCCTGCGGTGTTAAACCCTCTCAAGAAGATGAATGGCTCCATGAAGAAGCCAGAGAATTGGATCCTGAAGAGTATGATGTTGTACATGCTATAGAAGAAATCTTTCCAGAATACGGTTTAGCTCAAGTTAGAAATAAAGAAGAGGAAGATGATTATATTCAAAATATATTGGAAAAATATAACCTTAAGCGAGAAGATATCCTAGTGAGTTATGTTGGTGAAATAGGACTTGTTTCTTTGAATACACCAGCTATAAAATTTTTAGCGGAAGCTACTGCAGCAACAACTGTTGGTACTCCTGGTATACCAGATGAAGCTATATTAGCAGCATTACTTGCTGGAGCTGTTGGGATATATTATATCTCAGAATATTCTCGTCAAAAAAGACTTAAGGGTTACAAGGGACGTCACTCAGATCCTAGGCATGATCCTAATAATGAAAAATATGGTCAACCAGCAAGAGATATAATTGAAATTCTCAAAAAAGGTGGTGCAACATTATGTTTTTTAATTAGGATGATTGATCAGAATGGAAATATATTTTTTAGAATGGTAGCTGCCGCAAGGGTAGCTGGAAGAGATCCGCTTCTCCATTTAATTGGTTGGTTTGATGAAGATGGGTGGGGCGGTGCTTATCCTGTTCGTATTCATCCTAAGAATTTAGCAAATGGGATAACTAAGACGACTAAGTTTGGAGTTGAAACTACTCAAACTGTTTGTGAAAAATTACCTAAGAATTACAAGCCTTAACCTTTTTTGCCATTTTTATTAAATCAGTTATAACGAGTCGATCAGAATTCTTACTTAAGGTTTTTCTTTGATTTGTTTCAAGCTGATCTTTTTTTGCTGTTAATGCTTGAATCAATACCTCTCTGTGTTGATTTAAAATATCAATATATTGTTTATACAGAGATATTTTTTCAGAATCTTCTTTTGTCATTGTAATTGATGAATCTATATCAGATGCTTTTCCTGATAGTTCGTTATATTT
>CALLXA010000073.1 GCA_938015795.1 uncultured bacterium
CACAAGATGGCAAAATAATACATAAAGAAAGCAAAGAATCTAAAAAGAAGATAATTGGAGGTAACCTACTCGGAGAAGCTAATGAGCCACAAGAGAATTTATCAAACCCTGAAGAAGAAATAACTAATGTTACAAATACAGAATCAAAAGAAGTTATACAATCAGAAATAATACCTGAAACAAAAGCCACACAACCTATAGACCCAAACCTCCTTGTTATAACAGAAGAAAATGTTGATAACTATCAATTCGATATAAAAACAATAGATCAACTTCCTGGAAATATAAATGCTTGGTTATGTACAAAAGATTTCAAACAAATACCAAATGTAATATCATACTTAAGGAATAATGACTCAAAAATTCTCTATGCAAACAAAACAGGACCTAATGGATATTTTCTTACAAATAAAATATGGGAAGAAGGTGTTTATACAATTGAATTTCAACATCCTCAATTTAAATTTCCAAAAGTAAAGATTGTATTAACAAAAAACTTTACGAAGAAACCAATTAAAATAACTACGCTTTAAAAGTGGATAAGAACGCAAGAGGAAGAGCAACATCATCAACACAGGATCACCTTGAGGTAAGGGAAATTATTGACGATTTAGTTGTAACAAAAAGTGGTAGTGTAGCAATGGTTATTCAAACTTCTGCTATTAACTTTGATCTTCTTGCAGAATATGAACAGGATAGTAAAATTTTTGCATTTGCTGGATTATTAAATTCACTAAATTTTAGAATTCAAATTCTTATAAGAACAAAAAGAATTGATATCTCAAATTATGTTGATTATCTTAAAAATCAAAAGAAAAGAACTATGAGCGAAGGTTTACAGAAACAATTAGACATATACATTGCATTCATACAAAATTTGATCGTACAAAATGATGTTTTAGATAAAAACTTTTATATTGTAATTCCTTACAGCCCAGGTTCCGAAATTCCTAGTACTAAAATATTTAAGAGTAAAAAGAATAAAGAAGAAGAGGAAAGATATAAACAAATGAAAATAGATCAATTACTAGAAAAATCTAAAATATTCCTCTATCCTAAGAGAGATCATATTTTGAAACAGCTTTCTAGAATGGGTCTTTTTGGACATCAATTAACAACAAAAGAGTTACTTTCGGAATTCTATACGATATATAATCCAGAGGAAGATGAATAATCAATTTAATAGCAACAATAAATCCTTTGAATCAAAAACATTTCAGATGCTTGATTCAAAACAGGAACAATTACAAACCACGGGTGAGAAATACAAAACCTTCAGAGAAGAAATAAGTAAAGAAGTTAATGAAAGTAAAACAGATAAAGAATCTTTTGTAGAGATAATTCCAAAAGCAAAAGACGAAGAAGAGGTTAAAGAGAAGAAAAATCCAATAATAAAATTACTCGATAAGCTAAAGAGTAATTATGAAAAAAATAATCCACAAGCATCAACTCCAAGTACAAATAATGACTTAGGAAAAGACGAACCTGTAACACAATTAAAAAACATCTCTCTTGATGGTCTTTCTGTTCAAGATTTAGTTGCACCAATAGATTTAGAAGTAGATTTTAATAATATCCAAATGGGTGATTATTACTTTAGAACCTTTTTTATCAGTGGATATCCTAGATTTGTTGGACCTAACTGGCTATCGCCCATTATAAACTTTGAACATTCATTAAAGATAAGTACATTCTACTATCCTGTAGATTCTAAATTCATTTTAGAAAAACTTAAGAAAAAGATTGGTGAAATGGAAGCTACACTATATTCACAAATGGAAGATAGAAAAGTTGTAGATCCATCTCTTAAAGTTGCACTTTCTGATGCTCAACAATTACAAGATTCTATAGCCGAAGGTACTGAAAAATTCTTCCACTTTGCTATGTATGTAACAATATATGCACCCAACAATGATTTATTAGAAAAATATTCCAGGAATGTAACTTCCACTCTAGCTGCAATGAATGTAACTGCAAAACCAGCTACATTACAACAGGAGCAAGGATTTTTAAGTTGCCAACCACTAGGCCTAGATCGAATATATGTAACAAGAAATATGGATACTACATCTCTTGCTACAACATTCCCTTTTGTGACTTCAGAGTTAACAATGGATCATGGCGTAATGTATGGAATAAACTTACATAACAAGAGTTTAGTAATTTTTGATAGATTTGAATTAGAGAATGCAAATACCGTTATATTTGCTAAATCTGGTGCAGGTAAAAGTTATTTTGTAAAACTTGAAGCTATTAGAAGCTTAATGTTAGGTACTGAACTAATAATTATCGATCCAGAAAGAGAATATCAAGACCTATCATATGCTGTGAATGGTTCTTACATATCTTTCTCACAAGATAAAGGACACAAGATGAATCCGTTCGAATTATCTGGAGTAGCTGAAGAAGATGACGACGAGCTAAGAACAAAACTACTTTCATTACAAGGTTTTTTTAAGATACTGTTTGGAAATTTAACAAATGTTGAAGAATCAATCCTAGACAGAGCACTAATCCTTACTTACAGAGAGAAAGGTATAACCTTTGATCCCGCAACACAAAAGAAAGCACCTCCTCTTCTAGAGGATTTGTACAAAGTTCTAAAAGGGATGGCAGAAACAGAAGCTCACGATATGTCACGAAGAATGGAGAAATATATAATTGGTAGTGCAGCTGGAGTATTCAACGAAGCTAGTAACTTTGAAATAAATAATCCATTTACTGTATTTAGTATTAGAGACCTTCAGGAAGAATTAAAACCATTAGCAATGTATTTAATGTTAGACTTCATATGGACAAGGATCAGAAAAGATCAAAAAAGAAGATTATTAATCGTTGATGAAGCTTGGTATATGATGCAAAGCGAAGACTCCGCAAGATTTATGTACTCAATGGCAAAAAGAGCTAGAAAATATTACCTCGGTCTATCGACAATAACGCAGGATGTAAATGACTTTCTTGGAAACGAAATGGGGAAAGCAATTATCTCCAACTCCTCTATTCAAATGTTAATGAAACAGAGTCCCTCTGCAGTTGAGAAGTTACAACAAGTCTTTAATCTATCAGATGGAGAAAGAAACTTTTTACTAAACTGTGATAAAGGTCAAGGCCTATTCTTTGCAGGTGCAAATCATGTAGGTATACAAGTACTATCAAGTCAAGCTGAACATGAATTAATAAGTTCAGATCCTAGAGATATCGAAGAGAAGAAAAAGAAATATGGAACAACAGATACAAGAAGCCTAGAAGAACTATCTCAAATATATGACCCACCATCAGAACAAAGACCAAGAGATGGTAGATCGGAAGA
>CALLXA010000074.1 GCA_938015795.1 uncultured bacterium
TCCCAACCTACCTTGTGCCAGATTTACAAGAAGAATTTTTTGATTATCCATAATTTCTCTAAAATCAAAAGATGATTTAGATTGACCTATGATATTTCTAATAGCCAAGTTAGTTGTGAATTTATCAAATTTAGAAATGAAATATCCCATACTTTCAGACTTTGTTTTCTGATCTGTTTTCGCTACCTGATCTGTCCAATATCTTCTAACTAATTCATCTTTAACTAAAGGTAACCATTTTTCTTGTACCCATTTCTCATCTTGCAACATTCTAACTACTTCTATTAAAGTGGAACCTTCAACAGACATAGCCGTTAACATAGAGTTTCTAACAGCCTGTTGCATCATAGGGCCTACATAACCTTGGTTATTAGGATCGAATAATCTAATCAACAAAGCAATGAAGCTATTGACCACTTGATGCTTATGTTGTTCATTATAGAATTCCATAATATTCAAACCAAAAGGTCTTTCAAAATCTCCTGCATTAAAATATATAACATCTTCGGCTCTTTCTGGTGGTATCCTTTCCAATATCATTTCAGCAGCTTGACCGTGAGGATCAATGAAGCATACTCCATCACCATTGTAGATATCTTGAACAATCATTCTCATCATAAGCCATGATTTACCAGTACCTGTTTGACCTAAAATGTAAGAGTGCCTTCTTCTATCTTCCCTTTTAAAACACACCTTCTTTTTACCACCTCTAAAGATATTATTCCCCAACCAAATGGTATCTTTTGAATTTATATCAGAACTTATCGAATTATCTGCAACTAATTCTCTTGATAATAGCCAATGAATATTAGGTGTAGTTATCTCTTTGTTTGGGAAATGATATATTGCTGTAAGTTCCTCAATATTCAAAATTGATGATTCATCCTCTGGAGATCTACGATATACAACATCATATATAAATTCTTTCTTTTCCTTGTTATTAAATTTCTTCTTTTTCAGTTTATTAATTCCAGGATTAGCATATTGATCAAAAGCACCAACAATATTATCTAAGTGCATTTTAGCAATACCTTCATTCGGAGCAGTCGTAACAATTCTAATCTCTGTTACAAAACCAGGTTTTGAAGATTTCTTGCTTATTCCTTGTAGCTTCTCTTGAGACACTTTAATTTTTTTTGCTTCTGGATTAGAGTTATTTGATTCAACTTTCTGAACAAATCCTTGTCCATTTTTTTGCCATCCACTACTAGCTGGAGATATTACAACTTGAACAAGAGCTCCTTCTCCTTCGGACATCTTGCTTAGCGTACTCAATACATTTGCCAAAGGATCTCCCTTGAAATCTTCAGCTACTCTAATTGGACAATATGAGTCATCATCTAATATCAATCTCGTGAATTCAACTTTTGCATCTTTTGAAAATATATTATATTCATCAACAATACTTACATCGGCACTTTGGTATGAACCAAGAATTTGTTTTTCAACCAAATCTGCTAATTTTCTAGGACAATGAACATAGAATTTAATTTCTCCTGGGGTTCCTACTATTTCAAAACTTACATTGTTATTAACACTAAAATTTTCTGCTAAACCACTTGCTTTCCCCCCTATTCCATATATATTTGCAAACATCTGTTCTGCTACTCCTATTTCAATTTCATTTCCTCTTGGTACTCGAACTTCCATAAGAATACCTTCGTTAGCTTTCTCATTTCTATCTTTTTTGATTAATTTTTTCTTCATCCAAAAGAATACACCTACTAACATAGCTATGAATACAAGAACCCCTATTATCCAACCCCATGGCATTTGGAAGCTTTTCTCTTCATAGTATTCTCCATATGTGTCATCTGGATAGTTAACAGTTTCACCTGGTATTATTTCATGCTCTTTCTCAGGGACAGGCCCTATTAATTGGGAATATGTTATTTCTTGTTTAAAAGAATTCATTTATAAAGCAGTTTACACAACAATATTATGCTTAAAGAATAGCATAATTTAGAAAGATATGAAAAGAGAATGTCTTAAGCAGCCAATGGCAAATTACTATATTCTTCAGGACCAATTCCATTTGCTTTTGCCTCTATCATGTTACTAAAACTTCTTGCATCTTCTGGGTTTAAAGGAGATCTACTTAATGATACCCTTGCTTTAGGTACAATTGGTAACGATTCTCCAATATTTGATTCAACTGAATCAGAAGGATCTGGTACAGCAATAATAGGAGAGATATTTGGACTAATTTCCCCTTCGACCATTCCAGTCTCAGAAGGAATTACTCCTAAAATCTCAGGGTTATTCAATTGTGGTTCTAAATTTCTTTCTATTGAATCAGTCATCTTTGCATATCCTATATTAATAATTATACCACATACTTCTTACTTTCGTTAAGTAGCTCCCTATCCAAATCCCTCTCCTTCAAAGCCTCTTTCTTTTCATAATCTCTCTTACCCTTACCTAACCCAACCTCGACCTTAATTCTACCTCTTACAATATACAAACTAAGTGGAATTAATGTAAGTCTTTTTTGCTTAACCTTAGACTCTAGTTGAGATATCTCTTTTCTTTGAACTAATAATTTTCTAGTTCTATTTGAATCATAGAATTCATCATTACAAAAAGGATACTTGGGTATCTCACAATTAATAAGCCATAACTCGTTATTCAAAATTTTAACATGAGCATCTCCAATATTTGCTCTACCAGTCTTAATTGATTTAACTTCAGCACCAGTTAATACAATTCCTGTTTCAAAGCTTTCTAGAATTTCATAATTGAAAAATGCTTTCTTATTCTTAATCTTCATGCTTAATTATATCATCAAAGCTCTATAATTTAACCTTCCAAATTGTAGAGCCATCGAGAATATACATATTAGACTCATCATTATCAACAACAAAGTCTTTTAATTCAGACCATACATTTTTCTTACTTCCTCTATATACATACTGTTTCTCTAAAAGAATCTGATCTGGATGTAATATTTGACCACCACCTTCATGTGGTTTTTCAAATTTAAACAACCTTTTTTCTGAGTCATCAAAGAGGTACAATCCGTAATCTAAACTAGATCGTGTATATCCTTTATTTAAATTACCAAGATCTCCACTATATCCAGAAACAGTTACAGGAGCTTCTACTTGAGCTTGTTCTATATAGCTATAGTTATACCTAATTAAACTACCATTAAGAACATATACACTTAAATCAGAAAGAATATCACTAGCACTAGCAAAAGCTTCATTATTAATATATGAATATGTTAAATTATAGCTGTTCTCATATGAAAAACCTGATTTTAATATACTGGCCTTATCTTTTGCTAAGAAATATACATTATCAACCTCTGTTAAAACAATAAATTCCGAAATATCTTCGCTATTAATATCTTCTATTTCTAAACCTGAAAGAGTATTTACTGATTTGAACCAATCATTATCAAAACCTGATTTTAAAACACCTTTTTTACTATCAAATACAAATATCCCTGAATTACCTACAGATATATGCTTAGGAGAAACAAAAATTCCATCATTGTCAGGTAATTTTTTCACATCCTTATCGTATAGAGAGACACGAAAAACGGACTTAAGACCACTATCAGAGATTAAAAGATACTCACCACCAGAATCATCATTATATATCTCAATATCCGTTGGAACAGATCCTTCTCCAAAAGATAGCCTTGAATCTATAAAAGTTGTTAAACTACCATCATCATCCTTAACACCTACTCTTTTGTATAAATCATCTTCCAATTTCAAAGCATATCCTTTAACTTCATTTGCTCTAGCCATGTCTTCTTCATTCATACCTTCTGGTAATCCTTCAAGTTTCTTTTGAATCTGATACAAATATGTTTCAGCAGTATCCTTGTTTGTAGCAATACTTGATTCCGTTTTATTTAAAAGATCTTCTGATTCAGTAAGAATTGCATTTGCTGTAAAATGAATCTCTCTAGCTTTTTTTGCATTTAAAGTAAAATTAATCCCTAATGAAAGAAGTACAATAACGAAGATAACTATTCCTACAAGTTTAAATCTTTTAGTTCTAATATCTTTCTGTCTATATCCATCAATTCTTAATCCTTTTGGAGAAACTACATTGCTCTTTATTGTGGGCATCTTCTGAGAGACCTTTGCTACTAATTTTTTAAACCATCTCTTCTTACCTAACCAATTATTAATCTTAAAACCTAATTCTTTTATTATTTTCTTAATAAAATAGCCAACTTTAAAAAAAATAGGCTGTATTTTTTTTATTACAGTATCGATACTGTTTTTCAATACAAAAAATATTCTCTTAAAATCAAAACCTTTTTTCTTTACAACTTTATCTTCATTACTAATCAGGACATTTTCCTTAACAATTTTCTCCTTTTGTATATTTTTTATAAAAGGATTGATTCTTAATACTTGTTCTTTAGATTCATCTTTTTTCCTATTATCTTTTTCAATATATAAAACTAAAAGGCTTTCAGAATTAGTCAAATTACCTCCAAAGTTTTTTACAGCTCTTTTAATATCTTCAATATTAACTAAACCCATGAAATTAGAAATTCCATCATTTAGAAGAGTTGGTGTAGAAATCATCATAACTTCACCATCTTTAAGAGCAAGGCCAGCGGTTTGTGCTTTGTTCTTTTCTAATACATCAACAATATTTATTAATTTATTATCTCTGTATACATAGATATCGTTTTCACCTAAATTAGCCACATAGAAGCCCTCTTTTCTATGAGCAACGATACTAAAGCTAACATTAACACCTGATTCTTCTAATTCTTTATCATTTCTGATAAGGTCTTTTATTTTTCTTAGTCCTTCTTTTATTGCACTTTTGAGAGATTCATTTGTTGATTCTGAATTTGAATATACATATCCATCTACTATTCCATCCCATACAAATTTGACTACTCTTTCAGCAGGAATACCTTTAGATCCAGAAAGATATACTAAACCATACAAATCACCTTCTTTGTATACTCGTTTATCACTCTTGCTTGAGTAATACTTAAAAACAGAAACATAGGTATTCTGATCCTTATCATTAGAGATATATTGTTGAGCAGTAACTATCATTTTATCCTAAAACTATGAAGAGTAATGAAATTAGACTTCCAACTACTATCAAAGTAAGATATCCATACATTAAGATCTTTATCTTACCCCCAGCATTGGATTCAAATGTGTCAGCTAAAATTCTTACTCTCAAAAGTAGAATTAAAGCATAGAGGATATTACCAAAAAGAATAACAAATATAGGTAATTTTAAAAGTGCAGAAAGATTTAAGGATAGATTATCTTGTCTCGTTTTATTCAAATTGTCAAAAATATATTGAGTTTCATCCATTATATTGTTCCTTTTTGTTTTAATTCTAATAGATCATAAATAATGTCTTGGACATCTCGTGGTCTTGGAATATTTTGAAATTCAATTTCAGCTTTAGCTCCTGCAGTTTGTATATATACTGTACCAATATCAAAAACAGAACTTACAAGACCCAATGTTTTGTGAGAAACATCCTCTATTTTTTCTAACTGAGCCTCAGCTAAGTTATGAGATAGTGCATTAACAAAATCTAAATCCAATACTTTTTGATCTGTAATAATGTTTACATTGTAATACCATTTCATAAAGGTTGTAACTAATATTGAAATAGAGATCAATACAGTAGCAATTAACAAACCTATGAATAACATAATATTAGTAAATAAATCTCCTAGTACGAAATACACTAAAAATGGAATGAACATCAATAAAATTGCTCCTAAAACTTGTGGTAAATATACTATCCAATGAGCTCTGATTATTAATACAACTTCCTCATCTTTTTCTTTTCCATTAAAGGACATATCTTTAGGGAATGCCGAAAAAGAGTTATTATTACTAGCCAAAAGCTTTGGTAAAAATGATTTTCCTGTTTTCTTAAATTTTTTTGGTATCTGCGATAGAGATTCTTTTGTTGCCATTTTTTATAAATAAAGATATCTCAAATCAGTTACTATAACAAGAATATTCAATATTTTGATTACTTCTTTTCAATATTAATATGTATAAAGCCAGGATATGGATCAGATTGTGGAATACTTAAAAAACCCGGTGCCCTTAAATTATAAGCATCTCTAAAAATCTTAGTGTTATCCGTACCACTAATTAAAAATTCACCTCTATCTGTATAGAAACGTAAAGCTGTAGTCCAGCCATCGGAATTAGTCGTACTAACCGAGCTAACCGAAGTTATTGGGTTCGAGACCAAAGATCTCAATTCAGTATGGCTGTACGGATTATCACTTTTTCCCCAACAAGTACTAACATCAACAGACGTAAAACGAGGGTCTTCTTTCGAGCCCCCATTTTTGAGATATTGATAAGCATTCAACAAGTCTGCCATCTCAGAGGAAGTTAACCATGGATTCGGATGCGCAGAAC
>CALLXA010000075.1 GCA_938015795.1 uncultured bacterium
AAATGATAGATCCTGATCAATTTTTAAACCATTACGGTGGATATATAGAAGATATTGTAGGAGGCATATATCCAGATTATCAAAAACAATTAAAAGCTCAAAACTCTGTTGATTTTGGTGATCTTTTATATCTTACTGTAAAGATGCTTACTGAAAATGAAAAAGTAAGAGAATATTATCAAAATCAATTCAAATATATAATGATAGATGAATACCAAGATACAAATCAGGCACAGTATAGATTTGCAAGTCTACTATCAGAGAAACATCACAATATTTGTGTTGTAGGTGACGATGATCAAGGTATATATGCATGGAGAGGTGCAGACATTAAGAATATACAATCATTTGAAAAAGATTTTGATAATGTAACTGTTGTTAAGCTAGAACAAAATTATAGATCTACAGCCAACGTTATTAATGCTGCGGTATCTGTAATACAGCAAAATAATTCTAGAGTAAGTAAAAGTCTTTGGACTGAAAAAGGAGATGGAGAAACAATAACTATATATCAAGCGAGAGATCAAGAGGATGAATCAGAGTATGTAGTTGAAAAGATTCGAAATATTCAACAATTACATATACCTTTATCTCATATAGCTATTTTGTACAGAACAAATTATCAATCAAGATCTGTAGAGGAAGCACTTCTTAAGGCAGGTTTGCCATATAAGTTGGTTGGTGGTTTCCGATTCTACGAAAGAAAAGAAATTAAAGACATAATTAGCTATTTAAGATTTCTTTACAACATTAAAGATGAATTAAGTTTAACTAGAATTTTGAACGTACCATCAAGGAAGATGGGACCTAAATCTGTAGCTAATTTACATGAAATGGCCAGACATACCAACATATCTTTGGGTGAATTAATAGTTGGAGCATATGTAACTATGAACCCTGATTTGAAAACAGAGTTAAATATATCTGATATGGCTTTAGATACAATAGCGATGTTGAAAGATGAATGGGGAAAATACCTGTCTATTGTAAATACCTTTGGCTTTTTGTATATGAATGCTAAGAGAAAAGACGTATTAGAAATAATAGATATGATATTAGAAAGAACTAGGTATGTTGAATGGTTTGATGATGGAACTGATCAGGCGGTTATGAAAAAAGAGAATGTTAATGAGCTAAAGAACGTTGCATCTAACTATGTAAGGAAATTTAAAGAAAAAAGTTTGGAGATGTTTTTAAATGAAATTAGTCTTATAGAGCAAGAACAAGATAAGAATCAGGATGGTTCTGGTAATTATGTAAACCTTATGACATTACACTCATCTAAAGGTTTAGAATTTGATTATGTATTTATGATTGGTATGGAAGAAGGCTTGTTACCTCACTCTAGAGCTTTTGTAGAAGAAAAAGAACTAGAAGAAGAAAGGAGACTTTGCTATGTAGGAATTACACGTGCTAGAGAGAAACTATTTATGACATTTGCTGAACAGAGACAAACCAGAGAAGGTTATACATCCCAACTGCCATCTAGGTTCTTAGGAGAAATTCCACAAGAAATATGTGAATATTATAGCTGGAATGCTTAGTGTGTTGATTGGTACCTATTGTTACATGCTGGCCACATATTTTGACCTCCGGCTCTGAATTTTTCTAATGTATGTTTGATCTGTGCAGCACCATCAAATATATTGTCATTAGGAAATTGTTTATACCAATAACAAGGATCCCATTGAAATAGTCCTTTGTAATATCCTTTGTTAGATTCTGCATTGCAACCAGTCTCGCATTTCATAATATATTTTAACCAGTCTTTCTCACTATCAGGAATACTTAAGCTATCTACATATGCATACCAATAATCGCAATTATAACCTCTTTGTGGAACATCATTTGGAGAATCATCTGGACCTTTAATGACTAGTATTTCAGATCTTGGTTCTGAATTAACTTCCTGATTTAAAACTTCCTCTAATACAACATTCGAACCTTCGAAAACTCTCTTCATTGTAGTAGTCATTACACCTAAAACACCTTTCTGTTCAACCACTTTTGAACTTAATTTTTCACAAAGAGTATCACCCTTTACTATTGTTGCATATGGTATTTCTGTTTTAATATCTTCAATGGAGGTATAGAAAGTTCTTATTTTTATAAAAGAACCATCTAAAAGATTATAAGTAGGAGATGTTGTAATTACAGTGTTTCTATTACTGATGGAATAATCAAGATCGATTAATGCATCTATTGGTGTTCTTGCTGTTGTTAGGTGAGTTATAACAGAGTCGTCCTTACTAACAGTTACTATCTTTGGATTAAATTTTGCTTTCTCAGCTTCATTATCTATATGATATACAAGCTCTCGAATATTGTTTGAGTAAATAACTTTTGCCTGTGTTGTAGGATACTTGTAATCCAATTTGTTTAAAGCAAATGCTAAAACAATTAATAGTACCAAGAACATTAATCTAAAATATTTTTTCATGATTAGAACTATTCTAACATATTCTGGATTTGACATAATTATTATACTAAACTATATTCAATTGATATGAAAACAAACTTTAAGAAATTAATCCCATGGATACTATTTACTCTTGTTGTTGGCGGATTGATAGCATGGATATTTATTTCTAAAAGAACTACACAGGAAGAACTTTTGTCATATGATCAAAAGTTAAAAGAAGCAAATCTTCATTATGAAAGTAAAGAATTCTCAACAGCTATGTCATTGTTCTATGAAGCTACAGATATTGTTCCTGAAAAAGTTGATGCGTATGAAGGCATTGTTAATATATTGTTAAGTAAGAATAGAGTTGATGATGCTTATGATATTGTTAAAAAATCAGCTAAAAGAGTTAATCAAAATGATCAAGCATTACTCTATTCACTAATAGGTGATTACTATTACAATGTAAAAGATTTTAATTCTGCAAAATCTATGTATGAAGAATCTTTAGGTATTGGTATTAGCTATCCTCAAGGTCAATTATCATATGCAAAAACATTGTTACAACTAGGTAAGGTTGATGATGCTAAAAATATCTTACAGAGAGAAATATATGAAGGAGATCTTCTTTATGAAGCAAAATTAATACTTTCATATGTATACAGTATTCAGGATGTTGAGAAAGCTAAGAGTACTGTTAAAAGTATAGTACCTTCTGATTCTTGGAAGGTGTATTATGAAGAGATAGGGGACGTATTAAATAGTTTGAATGATGATGAGAAATTTAATGCAACAAAACTTTCCAGAGTATATATCAATAATGGGTATCCATATTTAGCAATCTCTTTATTAGAACCAAAAGAAGAAAGTATGGCTGAGTATTTAGAGGGATTATATTTTTTAGGTAGAGCATATTATGAGTATTCTGAGAATCAGAAATGCATAAATGTTTTAGATAAAGCTATCTCTTTGGGTGGGTTAGAATCAGAAATATCTTGGACTCAAGCTAGAGCATATTGGGAACTTAATGATCTAGAAAATGCAATTGAGAAATATGATAAAGCTGTTGCTTATTCTGGTGAGAAAGTTTCAAAAGAATTAATAAAGGAATATATAAATATTTTGCTAGATAACAATCAAGGGTTGAAGGCTGAGGAGATATTGAAAAAAATTATTAATTACAACGAAGAGGCTTGGTCAAGGATTCTTCTTATAGAGGTGTATTATAAATTGGAAAATAGTGAAAAAGTTAATTTCTATATTTCATCTTTGAAGGATTTTGATTTAGAAGTTGAAGATGAAAAAGAATTTTTGTATTGGAAAACAATTATGTTAATAGAAAAAGATGATATGAACACTGCGAAATCAACAGCTGCTGAGTTATTGCTATTGGATAAATATAATCCTAAGTATTACT
>CALLXA010000076.1 GCA_938015795.1 uncultured bacterium
AAAGAGATATTTTTATCTAATAATTTAGCACCATCTCCTGCTAAAACTGTTGCTTTTACAGTTACTCTTGGATTAGTAACATTTTCTGTGCTAGTAGGAGACATATTATTTACCTGAGGATCGTTAATTATTGGATTATCATCAGTATCTGTATCTGTTTGTTCTTTGCCACTAATTACAATCTCCTCTGAAATATCAACACCTATTGCTTCTGGTGTTTGATTATCTATTGCTCTTGCAATTAATTTGTATGTACCAGGAGATAACGACTCTGTTTCTACAGTATATGAAGTTTTGTTGTATGTAATATTATCATCTACTTTAAGCCAAGATTTTTCATCTGTTGGATTAGAAGCCATGAAAAGTTGATATTTTATAATTTGATTTAGATCTGAAGCTTCCCAAGAGGTTTCAAATTTATCACCTTTATCTATTCTTAAGCTATCTAAAGGATTAATTATCTTTACAAGAGGAATATCGTTTTCTTTTGGACTTACACTTATTACCCAAGATTGTGTACTAATATGTTTACTATATCCATCATGAATTATTACATTCGCCAAATAGCTAGCAGGCTTGTTTGTAGAACCGCTAAATTTAATTGTCAATTTACCATTTGAACCATCTTCTATAATTAATGGTTTCAACCAATCTGCATTGGGTGTAAATGAATATGAATAGTTAATCTTATCATTGTCAGAGTCTGATGCAGATAGGGTGTACTCGTAAATTTCATTAGTGACAATAGATTGTGAAGGTTTAGAATTTTTGGGTACTGTTGAAAATATTGGAGAACTATTATTATTAACTATTCTTAATCCCAGTACATCGTAAGGGCTACTAATTTTACAAGCAACACTCTCTCCATTACCTTTTTCTATTAAGCCGAGAAGATCAGCTGGACCTGAGTTTTGAGGTGTATATTTAAAGTTAGTATTTATATTTTGTGATGCATTCTCAAATGTTTCTGTATGTATGCTATTACCTGCAGAATCTGTTATTTTTAACTTTTGAATATTTGAATCAATTACTTCTGCATTTACTTGTACAGTAAATGTTTTTCCTGACTCTAAGGAGTACGGATTGACATATGGAAAAGATATTATACAAGGATTTTCTTCACTAACAGTAATATCTTCATATGCTTGATTTCTTGGGTCTAAATTTTCTTGTAGTAATCCGAAAATAACTAAAGGTATTGAAAAAAGAAGAAAAAACGAAAAGAAAATAGCTATTCTTTGATTAGATTTTCTTGGGGCATTTACTTTTCGCATTATCTATATAATAGGGCTTATTTATTAGTTTTCGCAAGTTGTTCGTTTATAGTATCTTCAGCATTTGATAATATCGAAGATATTTCCTTTTCAGTTTCATTAGCTTCTGTAATTGCGTCTTTTAAAGTAGCTTTTACAAAAGATTCGTCACCCATTGGCCAAGACTGCATGTATTGAGCCATTTCAGCTATTGCTGATACATATGTCTTACCTAACATTTCACCATTGAGCTCTACAAGAGAATATGGTTCACCAAAAGCTCTAATATTTGATGAATTAGAATACAATTTCATTTGAGTTTCCTTTTGTGAGAGGAAATTTATAAAATCCCAAGCAGCAACTTTGTTTGAACAAGTACTACTTACTGTATCTCCCCAATATGTTGAGTAATATATTTCTTCTTTGTTAGCTTTTAGCTGAGGTAGTGGTGCTGTATCAAACTCTATAGTTGGTGCAGCTTTAATAATGTCGAAAGTTCTCCAGCTAGGAGCAATCATCATTGCTAATTTGCCAGAGTAAAACATCTCTAAATCATTTCTTAATGTACTCGACCACGTTGCTGTTTCTCCTTTTGCAAAACTTACATAGTTATCTAACACGCCTTGAGCTTTTGTATTGTTCAAATTAACCTTGGTATGAGTTTCGTCAATAATCTCTATACCTTCTGCCATGAAAAGAAAGGAAAGTATTTCTGCTGAATGATTAATATTTTTTGAAGTTCCCATTGCCAATCCACTTTGAGTAATCTGTTTTGCAGAGTTCTTAACTGTTAATTTTTGAGCAGCTTCTACAAAAGAGTCCCAATCTTTTGGAGGTTCTTGGTATCCTTTCTCTGCTAAAAGTTGTTTGTTGTAGAAAACCACTAAGCCATCTATCTCCCAAGGTATTGCATAGATATATCCGTTTTTAGCAGTAAAATCATTTAAAGCTGTTGGATAAAATTTCGAGGCATACTTTTCTCGAGTCATAACATTGGTAGGTAATGGTTCTAGATATTTATAATATTTTGGCAACCATGTGTTGTGAATTCTAAAAATATCAGGTGCGGGTTCAGAGGAAGAGCTTGCCTGCTGTAATCTTGTGTATAGTTTGCTTTCGTAGTTTGTAAAAGATTGTTGGGAATACAAAATATTCACCCCGGGGTGGAGAGTTTCATATTCGTCTATGATTGGTTGCATTACAGAATCCGGTTCCCAAAGTCCCCAGTAAACAAGATCTCCGGTTCCAACATTGGTGACTCCATTATCCGTTAATGTTTTATCTTTCTTTGTTACAAGGAGTAGAACTACAGTAAGTAGCATCAATACAACAATTATAAGGCCCCCGATTATGAATATTTTTTTATTTTTCATTTTTCAAATATATGTATATGAATTTAATTGTCTCTTTCAGCGGTTACTACTAATCTTTTTGTACCAATACCTAATGGCCAACAAGTCATTAATGTTAATGTTTCTTTGTTATTTTGTGTTTGTAGTATTGTAAAGTCATCGGGAGCAACTATTTTTTTACTTCTTATTGTATATTCTAATATTTTATCATCTTTTTCAACTAAAACTTTTTGTCCAATATCAACCTTATCTAATTTGGAAAATATTGTCTCTGGTAAATTTTTATGATTATCAAAAAAACTTGCAACAGCACTATGTCCATAGATGAATGAATTGCCGCCATCTCCAGGTAGAGGAGTTCCTTTGAAATGTGCTAGACCATTTTTGAGATAGCTGTTATATACTTTTTCATCATAGCTTTCGACATTAGGAGATATTTGTATGTGCTTGATATCTATATTGTTAATAGTTAAGTAAAGTAATTTATTGTATTCTTGATCTATAACGATTTCTTTTTGAGCCTTTGTTATTGGATCGTAGGTGTATTGTGTCTCTCCGTCTATGTTTTGTGTTAGATTTGCAAAGTAGCTTTGACCAGGATCATAATAGGCAAATTCTTCTTGAATATATGTTTTGTAAGATTCAGGTATTGGTTGAACGATCAAGTTTTCTCGAGTTTCTTGTATTTTGCCATCTATATATGACTTTGCTAATGGTATTACTTGGCTTGAAATAATTACTAATCCAGCAATAGCGAGGATTGCAGACATGTATAATTGTGTGTTTTTAATTTGTTTCTGATTGCGTGTTTTTATATTCCACTCGTTTTCCATATCCTTTTATATTATCAAATAAATACTTTTGAATGAAGCGTATATTGTATTGGCAATATTGCTGTGAGTTTGCTAAAATCTACCCTATGGAAAAAAGAGATTACTATGAAGTTTTGGGCATAAAAAAAGATTCCCAACAAGCAGAAATAAAAAAAGCATATAGAAAGTTAGTTAAGAAATATCATCCTGATGTTAACAAGGAGGCAGATGCAGAAAAGAACTTTAAAGAAGTTCAAGAAGCGTATGAGACGCTTTCAGATGAATCAAAAAGAGCTGCATATGATCAGTATGGACATGCTGGTACTGCGGGTTTTAATGGCGCTGGAACCAATGGCTATGAATATGGTGGAGCACCTTTTGATATGGGAGATATATTCAACAGTTTCTTTAGCGGTGGTTTTGGTGACTTTGGATTCGGTACTCAATCTAGAGAGGTAAACAATGGAAAGGGTGCTGACATTAGGTATCGCGTTCGAGTTTCTTTTGATGAAGCAATGGTTGGTGGTGAATTCTCGATAAACATAGAGAAGGATGATGTTTGTAAATCTTGTGATGGTACAGGAAGCAAAACAAAAAAAACGAAAGAGTGTCCTGTGTGTCATGGATCTGGTCAAGAAACTCAAGTTAGAAATACTATTTTAGGCCCTATGCAAGTTCGTGCTGATTGCTCGAAATGTAACGGTGTTGGTCAAGTACCTGAAGATATTTGTGGAGTGTGTAAAGGTACTGGTGTCAAAAGAGAAAATGAAAAAATTAGGATTAAAATCCCCGCTGGTGCATATGATGGCATGGTTTTAAGATTTAGGGGTGGTGGTAATGCAGGAAGACGTGGTGGAGTTTACGGTGATTTGTATATTGAAATAGAGGTCGAGCCTTCTGCTATTTTCGATAGGAGAGGAAACGATATATATTCTCAAGTAGAAATCCCTGTATATACAGCAGTCTTAGGTGGTAATATCGAAGTTGAAACTATCTTGGGTGATGTAAAGCTTAAAATTCCAAAAGGTACGCAGTCTGGTACGATATTTAAAATCCGAGAGAAAGGAGTCCCTGTCTTAGGATCTGAAGGCAAAAGAGGTGATCATTATGTAAGGATTGTCGTTGAAATACCAACAAAATTATCTAAAAAAGAAAAGAAACTTTGGGAAGAGATGGAAGAGATGTCTGAGATTCTTTCTTAGGCTTTTGGGGCTGGGGCCTGACCCTTTCTTATTTCATCCATTTGTAATCTTCGGAGTTTTTAACATATCCAGCTTTCTCTGGGTTCTTCTTTAAATATAGCTTTACCCTTAACAAATTTGATTCGCTTTCTATGAATTTTGCTTTGTATCTGCCTTGAAATACGTGGCCTACATTGTTATATTTTTTGTTTAAATAGCTACAAAACTTTGTTGTAAAATCGTGCATTAATATGGATACATCTTGGGGTCTGGCCCCTGTTTTTATGATCAGGTGATAATGGTTTTGCATTATGCAGTAGCTTGTGATTTCGATATCAAAACGTCTTGAATAAGAATAAAGGCTTTTTATAAAGATTTCTTTGTCCTCTGATTGTCTGAAGACGATGTTCTTATTGTTTCCGCGATTATAGATATGGTAATAACTTTGTGCTATGAAATTGCGTTTCTTTCTAGCCATCTTTAAAATAAGTATAAGATTGTTTTATGAATGTTTGGTGAACGGGGTCTGGCCCCGATCGGAGGTTTGCACATATATCCCAAATTTGGTATTATAACTTTGAAAGTTATATACAGAGGAGAGGGTGAGGATGGAAGTTCTCACCTTTTTTAATAATGTATATATTTATTTAAATTATCTTTTTTTAAAGACAATGGCTATGACATCAGAATTTCTTGCCGCTATAAATCAAATTGCAGCGGAAAGAGGAATTGAAAAGGAAGAAATATTTAAGGCTTTGGAAACAGCTATTTTAGTTGCGTATAAAAAGGAAAAGTTTGTAGATATAGATCTTCCTAGGGAAGAAAAAGAAGATTTAGGAAGTAACTTAAGTATTGAATTGAACAGAGAAACAGGAGAATTCAAATTAATAGCGACAAAGGCTGTTGTTAAGAAAGTTAAGGATAATGAGAAGGAAATTGCACTATCTGAAGCTGAATATATTTCTCCAAATGTAGATGTTGGTGATTCTGTACAGATAGAGATGCCAACAGAGGATTTAGGAAGAATTGCTGCACAAACAGCAAAGCAAGTTATTTTGCAACAGATAAGAGAATCTGAAAAAGATGCTGTATTAGGTGAATTTAATGACAAGGTAGGTGAAGTATTTACAGCTTTAATGCAAAGAATGCAAAAAGGACAAGTTGTATTTGAATTAGGAAAAGCAACAGCATATATGCCTGTTGAAGAACAGATATCAAATGAATTCTACAGATTAGGACAAAGATATAAGGTATTACTTAAATCTATTGATGACTCAGAAGTTATCGTATCAAGAGCAGATCCATTGTTTTTAGTTGAACTTTTTAAATTAGAGGTTCCTGAAATTGAATCAGGTGTTGTTGAAATTAAATCAGTAGCAAGAGAAGCTGGATCTAGAAGTAAGATTGCAGTTGTTTCTCATCAAGAAGGTGTTGACCCTATTGGTTCATGTGTAGGTCAAAGAGGAATTCGTATTGCAAACATTATGAATGAACTTGGTGTAGAAAAGATTGACATTATCGAGTGGGATGAACAACCAGATCAGTTTGTTGCAAATGCGCTAAGTCCAGCAGATCGGAAGAGCGTCGTGTAGGGAAAGAGTGTAGATCTCGGTGGT
>CALLXA010000077.1 GCA_938015795.1 uncultured bacterium
GAATATCTTCTATCGAAACAAATTCTCTATTCTGATCACCATATATGGTATATAAAAGCTCACCCTTCCTATCAAATATTTGAGTGCTTTGATCAGAAGATCTTTCAACTAATTCATCAGGAGAAGGAAGAGAGTTTTGTAAACTCTTCAAAAATATTCCCACACCTATTAAAGCTACACAACCTAGAAAAAATGATAATCCTAAAAGAACATACAGTATTTTCTTAGCCTTTTTTTTGAAATCACTATTCATTGTTGTGGATTTTTTCTGCTTTCCATTTGTTGCTTTATTACTACTGATGTTCTTACTACTATATTTCCTAAAATTCTTGTACTTATCCAAACCAGTAGGCATAGAAGCTCTAGAACCCAATCTTTTCATTGGCCTTCTCTTAGAGATCGGCGTACTAGATTTGGCATTGGTAAGACCTACACTATATTTCATGGATAATAGATACAAATTAAAATATGCATACTACGGCATAGCATATGTAAATATATCTAATTTAAAAGAACTATTCAACCTCATAACAAGATACATTTAAATACCTTGTGATATAATAAATTTAACAATAAGTTACTTATAAATATATATGACAAAACTATCTACAAATCCATACAAAGGAACAAAAGACACATTTCCAAATGAAATGTATATACAAAACTACATTTTTGATACATGGAGTAATGTAGCGAGAAAATTTGGATATGAAGAATATGACACACCTTTAATAGAGGAAGTAGAGCTTTACAAAAAGAAATCCGGTGAAGATATTGCAAACAATCAACTATATAGCTTTACCGACAAGGGTGGTCGAGATATTGCATTAAGACCTGAAATGACACCTTCTTTGGCAAGAATGATTGCCTCTAAAAAGAATGAGTTATCACTTCCAATTAGATGGTTTAACATTGGTAAATTCTACAGATATGAAAAACCTCAGAAGGGTAGAACTAGAGAATTTTTTCAATTAAATATAGATATATTTGGAGTTCAATCTTTACTAGCAGAAATTGAGATAATTCAATATGTCATGTCCGTCATGGAATCATTCAAAGCTCCGAAGGAGACATATGAGCTTAAAATAAATAATCGATATCTGTTAGACTATCTTTTCAAAGATATTCTTAATTTAGATGAAGATAAAAAACAAATCGTTGGAAGAGCTATTGATAACTATGCAAAAATGGGCAAGGATGAATTCTATGAATATCTTAACGAAATAGGATTAACAGAAGAACAAATTTCAAATATCAAAGAGTATCTCTCTTGGACAATTGATGATTTAAAAGGCATTCGCGATATATCAAAAGGTGCAGATCAACTAATCGAGCTATTTGAATTAGCAGAAAAGCTCTCTCTTACAAATATCAAATTTGATCCTTCCATAATGAGAGGCTTTTTGTATTACACAGGCACAGTAATTGAGATGTTTGATATTGGTAGTAAAGAAAATCCAAGAGCTCTTTTTGGTGGAGGAAGATATGATGATCTTTTAGAGATCTTTGATGAAGAGAAACTTCCAGCATTTGGACTCGGTTGGGGAAATGTAACTATGCAAGACTACTTAGAAACATACAATCTTCTCCCAGAAAATACAAATAACACACTGGTATTCATTCCTCTCTTAAACAGTTCCCTTTCTCTTGAAATAAATAATGTTGCTAAATATTTAAGACAGAATGATATTAATACAGAATCTCAATTAGAATATACAAAGTTAAAGAAACAATTAAAGTATGCAGACAAAAAGAATATTCCTTGGGTAATAATAATTGGAGAAGAAGAAATAGAAAAAGGTATGGCACAACTAAAAAACATGAAAACAGGAGAGAATCAAAATCTAACTCTTGAAGAGATTGTTTCTGTTTTAAAAAAGAATTTGTAAAAATTTTGTAAACTTACTTTCAATATAATTATCCATTATGTTGAAAGAATCTAACAACAGCGTACTTCTGATAGAATCTAATCAACAGCTCAGATCAATAATCAGGAACATACTTAAACAAGTTCCTGAAATAAATATAATTGAGAGAAACAAACTTGAGAAAGCAGATCTATTTTTAAAAGAAAAATCTGTTAATTTAATAATTACAAATTCCAATGTTGCAAACATTTCTTCTTTAAGTTTTTGTAAGAACTTTAAAACAAAATATTCCACTTTAAGTACCAATATAGTTGTAATAACAAAAAACAAAGACCTTAAACATCTTCTTGGTTATCTCGAAAACGGTGCTGACTATATTTTAAGCCTACCCTTTAAACCTGAATATCTAATTTTAATTGTTAAGAAGTGTTGTGGTTTAATTAATTCAAAAATAGAAACAGAAATAAGATATAAAAATTTATTAATTAATAAAAATAAACGCTACTTAATCTACAAAGAAGTTTTAATAAAATTATCAATAATAGAGTATTTAATGTTGGAACTTCTTTTTAAAGAGAAATCCTCAATAAATACATATGAAATACAGAAATATTTGAATTACAAATTTAAAGAAGTTATTCCTCAAAAATATATCTATTTGTATATATCAAGAATAAATAAGAAGTTTGAGAAACAAACAGGTCTTAAATTAATAAAAAATGAGTACAGGGTAGGGTATTATTTAGCTATCTAAAGCTTCTTCTTCCATTCGGATATTTTATTTAAAGCTTCAATAGGAGTTATATTATCTATATCTATTTTTTGAATATCTCTTTCTATTTCAGAATCTTTTGCAGTAAAAAGTGGGTATTGAAAACCAGTAGTTTTTTCATTACCATTTTCTTTTCTTTTTACAACATTTATATCTTTTAAAAGATCTTTTTCAAACATACTTTCTTGTTCAAATCCTTCTAGTATTTCATTTGCTCTAACTATTACTTTGTCTGGTAACCCAGCCATCTTAGCAACATAGATTCCATAACTCCTATCTGTACCGCCTTGTACAATTTTTCTTAAAAATATAACTTCTCCAGATTCAAGATCTTCTTCTACTAAAACATTTAGATTCTTAATTTTTTCTGGATTTCTTTCTGAAAGTTTTAATAATTCATGATAGTGTGTTGCAAAGAGAGTTCTTGCTTTAATTTCATTAACAAGGTACTCAGCTAAAGACCAAGCAATACTAACTCCATCATACGTGCTTGTACCTCTTCCTATTTCATCCAAAACAATAAGGCTATACTTAGAAGCATTGTTTACAATATTTGCAGCTTCATCCATTTCTACCATGAAAGTACTACGACCACGAGAGAGATCATCAGATGCACCAACCCTAGTGAAAATTCTATCTACAATAGAGATATTAGCCTCTTTCGCAGGTACAAAGCATCCTATCTGAGCCATTAAAACAATAGTAGCCACCTGCCTTATATATGTTGATTTACCAGACATATTAGGTCCAGTAAGAATAGCCATATTTGAATCATTGAAATTCAAGTATGTATCATTTGAAACAAATTCCTCTTCCAAAATATCCTCTACAATAGGGTGCCTTCCACTTTGTATATCAATAACTCCATCATTTTCACCTAAATCATAAATTTTAGGAATTACATAATTATTCTTTATAGAAAGATTTGCAAAGCCTGTTAAGATATCTAACTTAGCAACATTTCTAGAAAGATTTTGTAATACTTCTAAATGAGGGAAGAAGCTATCTCTAAAGTCACAAAATATCTTATACTCCAAACCTCCAATTTTCTCCTCTGCATTCAAAATTATACTTTCCTTCTCCTTTAATTCTTCAGTTATATATCTTTCACAATTAACCAATGTTTGTTTTCTTACATATCTATCTGGAACTTTACTCTGATGAGTTTTAGTAACTTCAATATAGTAGCCAAATACTTTGTTAAAACCAATCTTTAGAGAGGTAATTCCTGTTTCAGATTTTTCCTTCTCTTCAAATTCTTTAATCCATGTTTTACTATTACCAGCCAAAGATCTTAATTCATCAATCTCTTGATTAATACCTTTTTTAAATATCCATCCCTCAGTTATTGCAATTGGTGGGTTATCAATAATACTACTTTCTATCTTATCTACTATGTTTCTAACTAATTCATTATCAAATTCTAAAAGTTTTTTATCAAAGTTCTCTCTCAAAATATTATCAATATCCAAAACACTTTGTAACGATAGTTGTAATGCCTTCATATCTCTAGCATTTACTCTTTGAAGTCCTATCTTACCCGCAATCCTTTCAATATCATTTATACCTTCCAGAAGTTCTTTAACTTTTAACAAAACCTTTTGATTGGAACACATTTCACTAACAATATTTAATCTTTCTTCAATACTTTTCCTATCTATTAAAGGATTTAATATCCATGAGAAAAGTAATCTCTGTCCCATCCTTGTGGATGTATCATTTAATACTGAAAAGAGTGATCCTTTAGTTTCTCCAGAATATGCATTAGATATTAGTTCTAAATTTCTAATAGTAGCTTCATCTAATACCATTCTTTTGTTTAATTTAATATATTTAGGTTTAAGAATATGTTTAGGATCCATTAATTGTGTTTCCTTTATATATTCTAAAGCCATCGATACAGAGATTATCTCTATAGAGTCTTTTTTAATACCTATGGAGTCTGTATTTTTTATATTGTAAAACTGTTTTATTATTTCTTCAGAATACTCTTTATTCTTTAACCCTTTCTTTACAAAATGAACCGGAATATTTGAGAATATTAAATCTTTTTCATCTTCTAAAAGAATAATTTCTACTGGTTGATATGAAGATATTATTTCATTTACAAAATTAGTACTGTAATTACCTGAGATTAAAATCATCTCACCTGTAGACATATCACACAAAGTAGAGGAGAGAAAATTCTTTTCTTTAACAAAAGTCACCATGTATGAATTTTTTATAGCATCAGCCTGTTCACCATCTAATGTCCCCGGGGTGATAATTCTAGTTACACCTCTTTTAACAATTCCTTGGGCAAACTTAGGGTCTTCTAATTGATCTACTACGACGACACAGTATCCTGCTTGTATTAATTTAGGCAAATATTGATCAATTGCTTTGTGTGGAAAACCTGCTAGTGGAGTAGGGTTTGTTTTTCTATCCCTAGTAGTCAATGTTATGTTTAGAATTTTAGATGCCAATTTAGCATCATCTCCAAAGGTTTCAAAAAAATCACCCATTCTAAAAAGTAATATTTTATCTGGATATTGCTTTTTAAAGCCCAGATATTGTTTCATCATTGGAGTTTCTTTCATCAGTGTGAAAGTATAGCATGAAAACTATAGGGGAGCTATTACCTCCCAAGTATTAGTTTAGATTCCTCTGTTGCAACAAGTTTTCTCGCATCTACAATACTTTCCGAAGAAACAGATACTCCATGTACACCAGATTTAACAGAGTAACTTATTAATGGCTTACAGTCTTCTGCTACTACGATAACTTTTTTATCTAAAGGTCTTACAGATTCAACAACATTATCAACAATCTTAAATACACTGTTTCTACTTAGATCATATTTTGCATTATTGTCATTTACACTAAAGCCTTGCATCTGTCGTGCTATTCTAGGCATATTTAATATTAATCCATCAATATTTGTGCTTAGTATTTCATCAGCCATTATTACCTCTGCAGGATTATCCAATATTGCATATACCATAAAGGAGGAAGTTCTTCTTAATTTTTCTCCTGAAAGCTGTTTTTTAAATTCTTTCATCATATCAACACCCATAGGGGAGTGAATAGCTACAGAAACATTTCTCTTTTTGTATACATTTCGAATTCTTTTAATTATTTTTATTACTCTCTTAAGCATTTCAACATTTGATACGTAGTGTATAGCTCCATAGCTATATCCAAAGAGACTTTCTTCTTCAAAGTCTCTTCCTCTTTTTAAATTTCTAAATTCTTCAACTGTAGAAGAACCTATTGAGAGAATAACTTCATCTCCCTGTGCAAGTTCTACATATTTAATTATTTGCTCACATATCTTTTTAGAATAATCTACAAATTTCTTATCCTCCACATATGCCATTATATGCCTACCATCATCAATCATGATTTTATCTAAATCTACATATACAATACCATGTGAATTACCTACAAATTGCCTTAAGTCATCAATCTGACAATCAATCATAGAGTATACTTTTGTAGCAGTAGGAGATAGTGTTAAGTCTCGTGGAATTTGTACTTCCTCAGCAACAATTTCAACTTTCTCTTCTATAACTGCTTCAGTCTTCTTGTTTTCTTCTACATTTAAGAGATCTATTCCTGAAAGATTTTCATCGCCATATGCTTGAACAACAGGATGTACTTCTTTGTTTTCTACAAATTGTTCAGACATTTTAGAATCTCTATATACACTTCCTGAATTACCATCAATATATACAGAATCTCCATTTTTCAACAAAGCACTTGCATTAGCAGCACCTAAAACAGCTGGAATACTAAACTCACGACAAAGAATAGCAGTATCACTTGTAACACCTCCTGTTTCTGTAATTACACCTGCACTAGACATTATCATAGATTCCATCTCAGATGAGAATTTCTTTATCAACAAAATATTCTCCTTATTTACCTTCCTATCAACACTACCATCAACAATAACCACCTTACCACGAGCAACACCAAAACTTGCACCAATACCAGCTAATAAGAAATCCTCTCTAACGATTTCATTAGAAATTACATTCTCCTCTTTCTTACTTCTTGCTATATTTATCAATTTTTGTAGACCAAAATCATTCTTACTTTTTTCAACCATTTTCTTAGCCTGAGACATAACTTGAATATCAATAGCTTTTTGAGATTGATATCTATCTACAAAGTTTTTAACAACCTCACCAAGAGTTCTGGCAACATTACCCATGTCCAAAGATACACTTTGTTTTAGGATTGGAGCATAAAGATCTTTATTTTGTAGAATCCAAAGCCGACCACCAGAAATTACCCATTCAATGTTTTGAGCTCTACCTGATTTATTCTCAATTATCATAGAGACTTTTGAAATTTCAAGCATATCCTTATCATTCAATTTCTGCCTATGACTCCAAGAATTTGAGATTTTAATTTTCTCTACATTATTTCTTTTTTTAGTTCCTGTTTTCATAGTTCTAACTTTCATCCATTCCTGAGGAGATATATGCTTCTCAACAATAGAAAGATCCCTCTTATTCAGAAGATATGTATCAGGAGTTATCTCACCCAAAGCTATAACATCACCCAATCCATATACAGCTTCAATGCTCAATTTTGTTCTATCCTGTGTAATTGGATCTACAGTAAATACTACACCAGAAACTTCTGACTGAACCATTTTCTGAACAACTACACCTAATTTTACATCAGCCAAATCAATGCCCATCTTAGATGCATATACAACAACATCATCATCAAAAAGAGATGCATATATTCTTTTTACAGAATTCTTAAGCTCTTCAAAACCTCTAACATTTAATTCTGTAGAAAAAACACCTGAAAAAGACACCTCTTCACTCTGAGGGAAAATTACGGAAGAACGTACAGAAACCCAAGCATCTGTAAATCCAGAAAGTCTTGTATATCCACTCAATAGTTCAGACTCAAACTCAGGATCAAATTCTGTTTTAAAAAATACTTCTTCAATTTCTTCTTCCTCCGGATTTCGGCCTCTTTCTAAAAGTTTCTTAGAGTTATCACTTAATGCTTTTGTACAGAAAGAAGAAAAAATATCACCTGTAATAGCGAAAAACTCAGGAACAGGAACATCCATATCTTTAAGTGTAAATAGACTCAAAGCCTTTCTACCAACATTTGATTCTTTTAATTTTTTTGAAGAATGATCCTCCCAGTAGAGAATGTTTTCTTTGTTTGAAATAATTGTAGTCATAGTTGGGCAGTAAAAAACTATATATATTAAACGATACCTTTAGCTTTTAATTTT
>CALLXA010000078.1 GCA_938015795.1 uncultured bacterium
TTGTATTTACATATTGTCCTCTTCTTAGTTGGCAGATTGTCATTAATTCTCCCATATATTTTTCTGGGGTAAGTAATTCGATTCTTACAATTGGTTCGCGTATTTCTTTTGTTTCTGTTGGGTCTGGTAATTCTTGGGGTGTTTGTATTGTTATTTCTTCTCCTGTTACTTTCGTTATTTGATATTCTACAGTTGGTGCTGTGATTATCAAGTCTACATCGTATTCTCTTTCTAATCTTTCTTGTATTATTTCCATGTGGAGTAGTCCGAGGAATCCGCATCTGAAGCCTGATCCTAAGAGGTTGGATCTTTGATCTGTAAATACCAATGAAGCATCGTTGAGAGATAGTTTTGTTAATCCTGTTTTTAATGCTTCGTATCCTTCTGGTTCAGTTGGGAAGAATGTTGCTCATATGTTTGGCTTGGGTGTTTTGTATCCTTCTAATGGTTTGGTGTCTGGTTTGTCGGATACAGTGTCTCCTACTGTGAAGTAGCTAATGTCTTTTAATCCTGTTGATATGTATCCGACTTCCCCTGTGGATAGTCCTTGTGTTTCTAAGAGATCTGGGGTGAATATTCCAATTTCTGTTGGTTTGAAAATTTCTTTTCTTTGTAATATATGTAATGTTTGGGGTTTTCCATGTGTATGTGTTATTTGTCCATGGAATATTCTTACTGCAATAACTACACCTCTATGCTCATCGTAAAATGAGTCAAAGATTAGTGCTTGCAGAGGTTCATCTTTATTTCCATCTGGGTGTGGTATTCTTTCGATTATTGCATCCAAGAGTTTGTCTACATTTTCTCCTGTTTTTCCAGATACTTTTATTATTTCGTCTTTATTAAATCCTAAGAGGTTTTCAATTTCTGATTCTCTTTGTGAGATATTTGCGTTTGGTAAATCTATTTTGTTAATTACAGGGATTAGTTTCAACCCTAGGTCTAGTGCTTTTCTTGTATTTGATATTGTTTGTGCTTGTACACCTTGTGTTGCATCTACTAAGAGTATTGCTGCTTCACATGCTGCTAGTGATCTTGATACTTCATATGAGAAATCGACATGTCCTGGTGTATCAATGAGGTTTAATTGATGTTCTTTCCATATCATTCGACATGCTTGTAGTTTTATAGTTATTCCCTTTTCTTGTTCTAGGTCTAATCTGTCTAGTATTCGTGATTCTCTTTTCTCTCTTCCTAGATCTGTATGTGTTAGTTCTAGAATTCTATCTGCTAGTGTAGATTTGCCGTGGTCTATGTGTGCAATTATTGAAAAATTGCGTATTTTTTCTAATGGATATTTAGTCATATGCTGATTATATCGAAACGGGGAGTTTTTTTATAGTTATTCTAAAGTTTCTATAACTTTTATATCCATATTGAATTTCTCATTGAACTGGATGCCCGAGAGACTTTCAATTGAAAGAAACACTATTTGTTTCTCTCCTGGAAATACTTCTATCTTAAGTGGTGATGTAAATCCTTTTTCATTCTGTATTTTGTATGATTTCTCATTAACTATTAGAAAAATATTTGAATTTGTAGGAACTAATGTTTGGCCATATAGTTGGATATCTTTAATATCTGTTGAATTATTAGCAATTTCTAATATTGGTTTTGAGTAATTGTCAGCTGTTCTTTTGTTTAGATCGCATGAATATGTATAGTTGTCTTCTTCGATTCTTGAAAGAGTTTCATTTTTAAAAATTTCATGTGTGCCTTCTACTAATGTAAATGATACTTCATCTTGCGTGTTTACTCCAAGTACGTTTAGTTCTTGTAGTTTTTTGGTTATTGGAGACAGATTTATTACTGTTAGTGTTGGTATTATGAAGAGAAGTGCCAACAAACCAATGGCAAATGGTTCTAGTATTTTACCAGCGGTATTTGTGAAATTGTGCAGTTTTTCGTTTTTGGGCATTTGTTATTTAAATATATTTTTTATCTCTTGGGTATATCTTATCAGTTTCAGATTCAAATGTCTTTACTGCGCCCCATGTTGTAAGAATTGTTAATATTACAGCAATTATGGCAATATATTCGTATGTTATTCCTTGTATTGAATGCGAAATGGTTACCATTGAGGAGAGCCAAAGGAAGCAACTCCATATGAAGATTTTCAAAAAACTAGAGTCATCTTTTGTTATCCATTTATTTACATTCAATTTTGTCATTTTAACAATTGTTCTTGGATTGTTTAGTGCTTTTTGGTAGAAAAGAGTTTTTGCTACAAAATATACTAAAGGCAGAGCTATTGTTAGTATCATTATTAGATTTGAAATGCTGTTTGCAAACAATGTAGTTGTTTGATCTGTGTAGTAGAGTTGTACAGAGAATATTCCCTGTAAATCATTATCTATTTGAAAGTTGAAATCGTAAATAATGTTAATGATTAAAAGACCCAAAAACTTACCAGCAATCATTAATATTGCTGGTGTAATGGATATTTTAAGCGCTCTTCTTAGAAGATTTGACATTATTTTGGGACAGTACGTTTAATTTTTTATTAAGGCGAGATTTTGTTCTATCTGCCTTCTCCTCTTTTATAACATTTTTCTTAGCTGCTTTGTCAAGTGTTTTGAATACATGAGGTAATTTTTTTGTTGCTTCATCTTGACTATTTTCTGCTATCAATGTGTTAAATTTCTTAACAGATTTCTTTATTCTGCTTCTAAGTCTATCATTATATTCTTCTCTTCTTTTGTTTTGTCTTAAATCTTTGATAGATGTTTTTAAATTTGGCATTTCTAAATTCTTTTAATGTAATATTGATAATCAGGGTATTATATATGTTCTTTGTTTGTTTGTAAATAAATGGTTTTGTTGTTAAACTTTTCTTATGGATAGAGGTAATAAATTAAAGTTTGTATTAAGTTGTGGTTTGGTTATTTTTCTGTTGATTTCAACAGTTCTTTTTTCAAAGGACAACAAAGATGTTTCTGATTTAGGTGTAAAAGGTGAAAGTGACAGGTATTTTGTTCCTAGAATTGTTAGTGTAGCACCTATTTCTGTATTGGAGGGTAGAGAATATATTTATGATGTTAAAGTCATAGATAGTGATAGCTCATCTGATGAGATTTTAATTGATATTGTGGAGGGCCCTGCGTGGCTTTCTCTTGATGATAATGTGGTAAGTGGTATTGCTAAGGGTGTTGGTACATACAAGTTAGTACTGAGGGTTACTGATGGTGAGAATTTTTCTTTACAGGAGAATTATATTTTAGTAGAAAAAGGTAATGAGTAAAAAGATTTATTTATTTAGTTTTGCTGCTATAGGTATTGTTGTTATGGCTATTTCTTTAGTTCTCTTTATAACCAAAGAGGTTGGTGGTTTTGATATTTTTGATTCATCTTCTAATAAGTGTACACCGTATAATGTTTTTATAAATAAGGGAGATAAGGATTATTCAGTAGAAATATCGTGGTTTACAAAAGAAAAATGTATAGGATTTGTTCAATATAGTAAGGATAGTAGTAATATGAATTTGATAGGAGTTGATTTAACAAGTGATGTTAATTCTAAATCGCATAATGTTGTGCTTGAAAATCTTCTTACTACAGAAAGGTATTTTTTTGTTATTAATTCAGGAGATGAAGTGTACGGAACAGAAGGTATACCTTTAGAATTTAGAATTGTTGATCTTTAGATTACTTTCTCTTTTGTAGTTTAGTAACAGTCTTCTCTTCGAAGTATTTCTTTGGCTTGAATATTCTCCAAGTTGTCATTTCTGCATTGTTATATATCCCTGAGCTTAGTATGTTTTGAGTTATTCTTTGTCCTATTGGTTTTGTATATATTATCCAACCTAATGATATTATGAATATCCCAAGTATTATTTTGCCTAATGTATTATCAAATAACCCCATTTGTGGTGTTTCTGGTTTTTCGTCTTGTGGTACAGGTGTTGTTGTTGGATTATCACAATCTTGAGCAACTAGGAAATTGAAACTAGTTCTTAGAGAATTAGGATCATCAGGTACTTGAACAGGATCTATGACAACTTCGTTTTTATTTGCTCCTGTCAATGAATTTGCTTCTGCTGTTGCACTAAAGGCTATTGTTAAGGTTTGACCAGCACTTATAGTCCATGGGCTTTCTTTTGACCATATTAATTCTTGAGTCTCTCCAGTTGTTTGTACATCAATATATTCAGAATCATTTACACTTATTCCATTGATTGTTGTCGTACCTTCTGTATATTTTAATCCTAGAGGCAATTTGTCAGTTACTGATTTTATTCCTTGTGAAGAATTGCTTTTGTTTGTTGTTGTTATTGTAAAATCTATTGAATTGTTAGGGGATATTCTTTCTACGCATTCAACATTACCTGTTTTTTCAACTGAGAAATTAGATGCTTCTTCCTCTTGTTGTATTGGTTTTTCATCTTCATCGGTAGTTTCTTCATTTAGAGTTACAGAAGTTGTTGCTTTACCAAGACTTTGTGAAGATTTTCTAACATCTACTGTAGCTTCTATTTCACCAATTACTTCATCTAAGTTTTCGAAACTTGAACTTTGTGCAAAGTTTGATTTATTGTACAAATCAGATTGAATAGCTGTTATTTCACCTTTAGTAGTGTTTACAGTAAATCCTTTGGTCATAGTTAGGCTTGGTATGCTATTTGTGAAAGTAAAGATTAGTGAAAGATCATCTTCTGTTGTTAAATTACCTACACTTATATCTATATTTGATATTTTAACAATATTATTTGAGTCTTTTGTAGTTTCTAAAACTAAGGAATTTACACTTTCAACACCAGATTGTTGTACTTCGATTAATCTTCTACATATTGTTGAATTTATTGTATCTCCATTCTTATCTGTTGCAGTTGCTACTATTTCTAAAGTTGTCTTATTACTTAAATCAGAGATTGTTTTGCTTATTGTTTTTTTATCTGTAGATACAACATCGGGATCTGTATTTTGATTGTTTATTATGAATTTTTGTTCTGTATATACATTATCGAATTTTGCTTCAACAGTTATTTTATTGTTGTTTGTGATTTTACCTGTGACTATTTTCCCATCCTGATCTTTTATAGTCATTTCGTTACACCTAGCATCTTGTATACTGTTTAACCTACATATTTGGTATAGATCTTGTTCAGTTGTACTGTTGAGTAGGTTAGGAGAAATTTCATTTGTAGAACATTGTGCACTACATGTTTTGTCTGTTGTTGTTGTTAATATATTGAATTTGAAGGCTCTTTTTGGATCACCACATTCAGATATTACAGCTGGATCTATGTAGTAACATCCACAAGTAGCTTCAGAAGAATTTGTTTGTTTTGATGAATCACCTATTGCGTAGAAATATATTGCGATAGCGATTAAAGCTAGGCCTAGAATTCCAGTTATTACCAAAAGAATACGAACGATTTTTTTTGATTTATTATTTGGTAATGTCTGTGGATCCATTAATGGATATTTTGTAAATTAGGCAGTCTATTATTTCAAGTTTAGAGAATTAGAGATCGGAAGAGCGTCGTGTAGGGAAAGAGTGTAGATCTCGGTGGTCG
>CALLXA010000079.1 GCA_938015795.1 uncultured bacterium
CGACCACCGAGATCTACACTCTTTCCCTACACGACGCTCTTCCGATCTGAGTTGGTACTATTACAAATCAAGATATTGAAATGGCAGCTGTAAGTAAGGCTATAGTTCTTGGTTTTGAAGTTGGATTTGAACAAGGAGTTGAGGATCTTGCGAGAAAGAAAAGGATACTAGTAAGAAGTTATGACATCATCTATAAATTAATAGAAGAAATATCAGATGCAGTAGCTATGATGGCTATGCCAAAAGATGCCGAAGAAGAAATTGGAAATGCTAAAATAAAAATGATTATAACATTGACAGATGGATCAGTAGTATTGGGTTGTAGGGTTGAAGAAGGCGTTATTAAAAGAGATTGTAAAGTATATGTTGTTAGAGATGATGAAATTATTTCAGAATCTAGAATTAAATCTTTGAAGATAAACAAAAGTACTGTAACAGAAGTGAAAAAAGGAAACGAATGTGGAATTGTTTTAGAATCAAAAGTAGATGCACAAGAAGGTGATGATATCTTTTGTTATAAAGTAGTTAGATAATTTTTGATAGTTGACAGATATCCTATAAAATTATAGAATAACACTTGCCGTTTTTCTATTCACTTGTAAAAACAGTAATTTAATGATAATCTGATAATAGTATATGTCTCTAAATACACAAGAAAAACAATCTATATTAAAGAAATTTGCACTACATGAGGGTGATACTGGTTCTCCTGAAGTTCAAATTGCTTTACTAACAGAGCAGATCAACAGGTTAAGTGAACATTTAAAGGATCACAAAAAAGACAATCACTCAAGAAGAGGACTTCTTCAAATGGAAGGAAAAAGAAGAAGATTAATCGAATATTTGAAAAAGAGTGATGATAACCGATATAATGAATTAGCAAAAAAGTTAAAGATATAAATCTTTACTTTTTACCTCTTACTTTGTAACTAACTTTCACCCATTAATTATGGTATGCTTTTGCAAGCCTTAATTGTATATAAAATTTTTATAAATAAATAAATGTTATTTCAAGAGAAAATACATAATTTCGAAATTGATGGTAGAAAGTGTAGCTTTCAAACAGGTAAGTTAGCTTTGAAGTCACAATCCTCTATACTTGCACAAATGGGCGATACTGTAATTACAGTAAATATTAATACCGCTCCTGCAAGAGAAGATTCTGATTTTTTCCCACTTTCTGTTGAATATATTGAAAAATTCTATGCATCTGGAAAAATAAATGGATCTAGATTTGTTAAAAGAGAAAGATTCCCAAGTGACGATGCAGTACTTAAAGCTAGAATGATAGATAGAGCATTTAGATCAAGATTTCCTCATGATTACAGAGATGAAGTAAGCGTTATTGTAACCGTTATGTCATATGACCATGATAATGATCCTTTGATATTAGCTTTGAACGCAGTATCAGCAGGACTTCTTTACTCATCATGTCCATTTGATGGACCAATTGCAGGTATTCGAGTAGGTTTAGACAAAGATGGATTAAAGAGTATTTCAAGCGCTATGGATGATACATCCGAAGAAGAAATGATGAATTACATTGTAGCTGGAGATGGTGAAAGATTTACAATGATTGATGCAGGATGCCATATTGTACCTGAAGAAAAAGTTCTAGAAGGAATGAGAATGTCATTAGAATTAATGAAACCATGGATGGAGGCACAGTCTGAGTTTGTCAAAAAATTAGAAGTTAAAGACAAGAGCTATACACCATTTACAATACCAGAAGAATTACTAACAGAAATGAAAGAATTCTTAGGCGAGGAAAGAATTAAAGATCTATTACAAAAAGCAGAAAAAAATCTTCATTCTCAAGCACAAGAAGAAGTAATAAAGAATTTTGAAGGTAAATATCCAAAAAATATTCTCTTAGAAGCATATGACAATCTTCAAAAGAAAGCTTTAAGAAAAATTGTTAAAGAAGAAAACGTAAGGGTTGATGGAAGAGGAATTGAAGAAATAAGGGAAATAGCAACAGAAATAGATCTATTACCTAGGGTACATGGATCTGCACTCTTCACAAGAGGAGTAACTCAAGCTCTAACAGTAGCTACATTAGGTAGTTTAAGAGATGTTCAACTTTTAGATGATATGGAAGGAGAAAGAGAAAAAAGATACATGCATTTTTACAACGACTTACCATTTGCATACGGAGATGCAGATAAAGTCAGACTTATGCCAAGTAGAAGAGCTATTGGACACGGAATGTTAGCTGAAAAAGCTCTCGTTCCTGTCATACCTTCAGAAACAGAATTCCCATACACAATACTGTTAATGAGTGAAATACAAGGAGAAAACGGATCAAGCTCAATGGCATCTGCATGTGGATCTACAATGGCACTAATGGCAGCAGGAGTACCAATAAAAGAACCTGTAGCAGGAATAGCTTGTGGATTAGTAACAAATGAAGATGGTACATTCCAAGTACTAACAGACATGCAAGGAGTAGAAGATTTCTATGGAGACATGGACTTCAAAGTAACAGGTACAAAAGATGGAGTTACTGCTGTTCAAATGGACAACAAAATAGGTGGATTAACAATGGAAATGTCAGAACAAGCATTTAAACAAGCAAAAGAAGCAAGGTTGATTGTTTTAGAAAAAATGAAAGAAGCTATCTCTCAACCTAAAAGTGAAATGTCTCAATATGCACCAAAAGTAGCACAAGAAAAAATCCCTGTTGAAAAAATAGGAGAACTAATTGGTCCAGGTGGTAAAAACATAAGAGAAATATCTGAAAAAACAGGAGCAGAATTAAACGTAGAAGAAGATGGAACAATAAATATATATGCTGATAACCAAGAATCTATCGATGCTGCATTGAAATTTGTAAGCCAATATAACTTTGTTGCAAAAGTAGGTGAACTATACGATGGAGTTGTTGCATCAGTTATGCCATATGGTGGATTTGTAGATTTAATCCCAGGAGTTGCAGGTTTGGTACACGTATCTGAACTTTCAGACGAATTTGTTAAAGATGTTAAAACTTTTTTGAAAGAAGGACAAAAAGTAAAAGTAAAGGTAGTGGGAATTGATGATCAAGGTAAAATCAAACTAAGTATGAAAGGTATTAAACAGGATTAATTGAATTGAATAGAACTTTAGATTATAAAGTTTGCTTTTCTTAAAAAGGACTATGGTCAATATTTAAGAAATATTTAATACACTATCGGATGTGAAGAAAAAGAGGAGCACATGCTCCTCTTTTTTATATGCAATTAGAATGAAATGGTATAAATAAACGTGTAATCTATTCCTTTGATTTATAAATCTTTGCTATATAAAAACCCATCATCTCCTTACTAGGTAATATTCGCATTGTTTTTTCAATATCTCTGTGATAAACATTGCCACTCCATTTAGGAATACCTTTCATAGCTTTGACCTCAATATCGATATCCAGCAATTTTGCATTCGTGTAATTATCCAAAAGATAACTCACAATACCTTCATTCTCTTCGGGCTCTAATGTACAAGTTGAATACACCATTGTCCCACCAGGCTTTAATGCCTTAAATGCAGATTCTATTAAATCTCTTTGAATATATGAACATTTCTTTATCTTTTTAATATTCCAAAATCTCAAAGGTTTCTGTCCAGGAAAATATATCATTCCTTCTCCACTGCAAGGAGCATCTAAAAGTATTTGATCAAAATAGTTAGGATATTTTTTACCAAAATCAGCACCATCGCTTAAAGTTGGTTTCGCACATTTAGCTCCAAACTGAGCAATAACATTTTTTAATGAATTTAATCTCTGAATTTCGGTATCATTTGCTAATACTACGCCCTTGTTATCAATCATTTGAGCTATATGAGTTGTTTTACTGCCAGGAGCAGCACACATATCAAGAATAGTTTTGCCTTGTTTAGGATCTAATACAACTGTTGCTAATATACTCGAAAGATTTTGAATATAAAAATCACCATTTTGATAATTCTTTGTTTGAGAAACCTCTGCCTTATCTCTATTCAAAACAAAATATACATCTTTGGCCCAAGGTATGGCTTCTAACTCATAGCCTTTTGCTTCTAAAGCCCTTTTTGTCCTTTCAGGCTTCTCTTTAAGGCTATTTAATCTGATTGTTGTTATAGATCTTTGAGAAAATATATCTTTTACCTTGTTTTTTGGAATTCTTAATATACTAGCTATCCTAGAAAAGAAAATATCATCTTTTGTATAGTAATGTTCTTTCTTTGTATGAACCGGATTCCTAGGTTTTTTGTAATTATTTCTTGTTCTTTTCATTATATCTCTCCCTTAATATATTTTATTATGCTACCAATTACTAAGCCAGTTGTCTCTGTTCTTAATATATTTCCTTTTAAATATACAAAATCAAAACCTAATTGTTTAAAAACCTCTATATCTGATGAGCTCCAACCTTTCTCAGGTCCAATGGCTATGTAAACAGGTTTGTTTTTTACATCATGAATTTTTGATATTTCTTCAAGATTTTTAGTATTTACATTTTCTGTTGCTAAACATATTTTTACAGAATCTTTATAAAAAGAGTAATCTAAAAGATCTTTCATTCTAAGAGGTTTTTCGATTTCAGTTGGAAATGTATTTCTAGATTGTTCTGTTGCATCTTTTATTAATTTGTTCCAATATCCATAATCTTTAATAGCTTTATTTTTTGTTTTTAATGAATATTTTGATTCTACAGGAATTATTCTTTCTATTCCTATTTCTACACTTTTCTCAATGAAATATGAAAATTTAGAATCATTACTTAAAGATTGAATGATAGAAATATTAGGTTCATATTTGTTTTCTCTTTCTCCTAAGTCTTCAACTATTTCTACTTCTACTGATTTGTTTGAAATATCTACAATTTGTGCAAGATATTTTTTTTGATATGTTTCTATGTTAACTAAATCTTCAATGTGTAAGATTTTTTGAGAGATAATTAACTCACTATCTGAGTCAGATAGGTGGGTTATGTCTCCGATTGATAAATTGTGTCTTATAAAATAGTTTTGCATCTGTTGATTATATCATTTATATTGACATTATCGATGTTTTTAGGTTAGATATATTATATATATAATTAAATCTGTCCAATCTATGAAATTCAATATTAAAAAGATTTTAAGAGGATTATCCAAAATAGTCCTTGTTTTAGCAGGTGTATTTTTACTAGGTCTATTTTCATATACCGTATATCTTTCAGTTAAATATAAACCTATGAAGGTTAGGGTTACAAACATTACAGGTAGTTCTGCTACTGTATCTTGGGTAACTGATACCCCTATGCCGGGTGTTGTATATTACAAAGAGAAGGATAGCTTTTTACCTGGTTCTTTAGCTTGGATAGGGAGTAGTAAGGCTTGGGATGATAGGGATGTTAGCTATGCTGAAACTAAGTGTGTAGAGGATTTTAATAATAGTGTAGATGTATCTGCTGATTTTTCTGTTGATATGAATGATTATGATTGTAATGAGGTTAAAGTGAAGAAAGCGGATAAATACTATACTCATCATGTAACTTTAAAGAATTTAGATGAACAGAAAGATTATTTTTTTAGAGTTGGTGATGGTTTGTTAGGATGGGATGTAGATGTAAATGCTCAAAAAGTTACAGAAAAAGAGTATCCTACAGTATCTATATTCAAATTCTCGACATTGATTTTAACTGAAAATGTTTCAGAACCAGATCCAGCATTTGGAAATGTAATAGGTGTTATTGAAAAAAATGGTGTTTTTGAAGAGGATAACAATGTAGATGCACTTGTTTTTGCTAGATTAGTTTCTTTTGATGATGATAAAGAATCCATTCTTCTTTCTAGCGTTACAAATAAATCGGGTGGATGGTATCTTGATAAATCTAATGGGTCTTTAGCTGATGGATCGGAATATTCTTTTGTTGAA